>JAKLHU010000114.1 GCA_022709995.1 Verrucomicrobiota bacterium
TATCGCTTGCTCCTGCTGAGCTTGGAAACAGCCCTCATTCTGCTTGGCCTCACGCTGCTGACCCAGCCGCTCCGTAGTGCCAAACACCCAGAACCGGGTTCTTTCCGAATCGCGGTGCTGGCCGACCAGTCGCTCAGCATGAACACGCTCGACGGCAATCTGACCGAAAGCCGCCGACAAATCCTGACCCGGCTTCTGCACCGTGAGACGACGGCGCTGAAACGGCTTTCCGTTCTGGGACGGCTGGATGTGAACGGTTTTGCCGATGACTGCCAGCCGGTGCTCTACGACGGCAGCACCCCCCTGCTGGAGCCCCTGCCCGGACGGACGCCCATGGGCCCGACCCTGCGCCAGCTTCTGAACCAGGACGCCGCCGCGCCGCTGGGCGCCGTCCTGATCATGACCGACGGACGCAGCAATGCCGGCGAGCCGACCATGGAAGTGGCCAAACAGTACCGCGCCAGCGGCATCCCCGTGTCATGCGTCGGCATAGGCCGTAGCGGCGCCGCCCGCGACCTGAAAGTGCAAGCCGCCGCCGAAGCCGTCCCGGCCCGACGCGATGCCGACTTCACGCTCGGCGCGGTTGTCTCCGGCGCCTACGCGACGCCGCAGACCGTGACGGTCAGCCTCCAGGAACACGGCGTCACCCTGGCCGCCCAGGAAATCACCGTCCTTCCGGAACAGCCCGCCAAAGTGACCTTCACCCACAAAACACCCGTCGCCGGCCACCATACGTATGCGTTCCGGATCAATCCGCCGGCCGACGACAGCCGCCCGGACAACGACCTGGACTTCATCAGCGTCGACGTGCAGGAACCGCCGACCTTCCACATTCTCTTTCTGGGCGGCGGGCTCGACTGGGAATGGCGATTCCTCAACATCTATGGCCAAAGCAATGACCAGATCGACCTCTCGGCCATCATCAAGACCGGCCCGGAGTCGTTCTTTCTCGCCGGCATTCTCGAAGAACCCGGCCAGCCGTTGCGGGCTTTCCCGGCCGACACGGCATTTTATGACAACTACGACGCCGTGATTCTGGACAGCCGGGCGGCGGCGCTGCTCAACGACGACGCGGTGGCGACCCTGCGCGCCTTCGTCGAGAACAAAGGCGGAGGACTTTTGCTGCGCGGCCCCCTGGCCGCGCTGCCAGCGCCGCTGCGGGACATTCTGCCGGTCCAGGACGACCAGGCCCTCCGGACAGCCCGCGAGACGCGTCCGGAAGTCAGCCACAGCTTCATCTTTGCCCGCGACGTCGCCGGCATTCTGCGCTCCGCCCAGGGCCTTTTTCTGCCGGCGGGCACGTCCGTCCGGCCGGCGGTCGGCCTCAAGCGCGCGGCCCGGCCGGCGCTGGTGCTTCCCGGCCTGCCGGAAGGCCAGGGGGTCCTGCTGGCCGGCATGGGCTTTGGCGCCGGCCGTTGCGCCTACCTCGGCTTCGAAAGCACTTGGCGGTGGCGTTTGAGCGCCACCGGCGGCCAGCTGGCCCACGAGACGTTCTGGAATCTCATTCTGGTCTGGCTCAGCGAAACCAGCAAACCCCGCGTCAAAATGCATGGCGGCGGCGCCAAAACCGGCCTGGGCGAAGAGCTGCGCCTCGACGTGGAGGTGCTTGGCGACGACTTCCGGCCGGCCCCTGACGCCCAGGTCATGGCAGTCGTCCTGGCGCCGGACGGCCAGGCCCGCGAAATCGCCCTGGAGCCGGCCGGCGAGGTGATTGGCCGCTATGAGGCGGCTTATTTCCCGACCGTGGCCGGGGAGCACCGGGTCGACTACGACATCCGCCTGCCGGGGAGCCGCCTGGCCCGGACCACGGCCTTTGTGGCGCGACCGGTCGGCGTGGAAGCGGAAAACACCGCCTTCAACGAAGAATTGCTGCGCGACTTGGCCAGAGTCACCGGCGGCCGCTATTACACGCCGGAAGAATTCCTGGCGCAGGGGCATTCCCTGCCGCTGTCTCCGCTTCTGCCCATGCGGGAGGAAACCCGGCCCCTGGCATCCTCCTGGCTGATCGCCATCCTGTTCTGCGGCAGCGGCATCCTTTTCTGGTGGCTGCGCCGCCGCATCGGCCTCAAGTAACCCTGGTGTCGACCCGGCCGGCTTCGGCGGCTTCGGCTTTAGGCTGTCGTACGTACGTAGTTCAGCCTTTAGGCTGCCGTTGGAGGGATAGGGCCAATGCTCGTCACTTATGCATAACTCTGGCTGGAAACATGGGACATAGAGAACGGTGAAATAGGACGTATGGGACGTATGGGACGTATGGGATGGCATATAGGACAATGGGACGAATATCCCATTGGATTATTGCAGCCGCAAAAAGTTCAACAGAGCCCTAAACTCAAGAGCATGGGTCTCATGGCATGACGATGATTTCGGTGCATGTTGTAGAATATCGCCTTTCATCACCACGTTTTGCACATTAACCATGAATAAAACGCCGTCCTCATTTTCGTCTCCGCACCGCGTCGCGCTCGGCCTGGGCGGCAATCTTGACGACCCGGCCGTCTCTTTTGAGCGTGCCATGGCCTTGCTGGCGGCCGGCGGCTTGCGCGACATCCGCCGGGCGCCTTTGTTCATCACGGCCCCGGTCGACTGCGAGCCGGGCACGCCGGACTTCCTCAACAGCGCCCTCACCGCGTCCTGGAGCGGCTCGCCGGAAGAACTGCTGCGGCTTTGCCAGGATATTGAGCGGCGCCTGGGACGGCCAGCCGAACACAGCCGCCGGGAAAGCCGGGTCATTGACCTCGACCTCCTCCTGTTTGACACCTTGTGCCTGGCTTCCCCGGATTTGATCATCCCGCATCCGCGGCTCCGGTTGCGCCGCTTTGTCCTTGAGCCCCTGGCCCGGATCGCCCCGGACTGGCCAGTGCCGCCGGGTGACCAGACCGTGCGACAACTTCTGCTCCAACTGACCGGCCTCCCGTGACCGCCGTTGTCCCGGCCTTGCCGTCGGCCGACGGCAAGGCCGACCATTTTGCAACCCCGCGCCGCGATTTCGCCCCGCGACGACCGCACTGCCACCCCCTTGCCAGGAGAACATCCCATGCGCCATCCGCAGCCTCTGTCGCTCGGCATCATCGGCATGACCGAGGGCAACGGCCATCCTTATTCCTGGAGCGCCATCTTCAACAACTACGACCGGGCGGCGATGACCGCGGAATGCCCGTTCCCGGTCATTCCCGCCTATCTCAACCGAGTCCCGCCGGAAAGCATCGGCATCCCCGGCGCCAAGGTCACCTGCATCTGCTGCGACCGCCGCCAAGATGCCGAACACGTCGCGCGCCTGGCACGCATCCCCGCCGTCGTCGAACAGCCCGAAAACATGATCGGGCAGGTCGACGCCGTCCTGATCGCCACCGACATCGGCGCCGAACACGTCCGGCGAGCCCGGCCTTTCCTGGACGCCGGCATTCCCGTCTTCATTGACAAACCCCTGTGCGACAACCGCGACGACCTCGCCTTCTTCAGCGCCCGCGTCGCCGGTGGCGCCCGCCTGCTCTCCTCCAGCGCCCTGCGCTACGCCAAGGAGTTGGCGCCCTACTGCAACGGCAATTTCCATGAAATCGGCGAACCGCGCTCCATCGTCCTGAACACAGCCAAAAAATGGGAGACCTACGGCATCCACGCCCTGGAGAGCGTCTATCCGCTGCTGGGCCCCGGCTTCGAAAGCATCCGCAACACCGGCAGCGAACGCCGCAACATCGTCCACATCCGGCATCGCCGGGGCGTCGACGTCATCATTGTCAACATCTACGACCAGCCGCATTCGGCCGGCATTCAGATCGGCGGCACCGAAGGCTGCCTCACCATCCGCTTGGCGGACACGTATTCGACGTTCCGGGCGCAGCTGGTCGCTTTTGTCGACTACCTGCGCAGCGGCGTCCGGCCTTTTCCATTCAGTCAGACGGAAGAGCTGATGCGCCTCGTCATCGGCGGCATGGAGAGCCGCCAGCAACAGGGAAAGGAGATCATGGTATGACCGTCCTCGGCAGTTTTTCTTTGCAGGGCAAGACCGCGCTTCTGACTGGCGGCGCCGGCTTGTATGGCCGGCAGATGACCCAGGCTCTGGCCGAAGCCGGCGCCACCACCTTTATCGCGTCCCGCCATCTTGACCAGCTCACCGCGGTCGCGGCCGA
Source organism: Verrucomicrobiota bacterium (assembly GCA_022709995.1). Classification (GTDB taxonomy): domain Bacteria; phylum Verrucomicrobiota; class Lentisphaeria; order Oligosphaerales; family Oligosphaeraceae; genus JAAZKI01. Next base: position 4,131 of record JAKLHU010000114.1, read on the forward strand.
ATACGGCGCCCGGGCCCTGGAGCTCGACCTGGCCAGCGAGACGTCCATCGCCGCCGTCGTCAGCGCCATCGTTCGCCAGACCGGCCGCCTTGACATCCTCGTCAACAACGCCGTCACCCGCTGCGCCTGCCGGGGCGAGGACATCAGCATGGCCCAGTTTGACGAAAGCCTGCACGTCAATGCCTCGGCGCTGTTTGTCCTCACCCGGCTGGCCGCCGAAGAGATGAAGAAGAACCGCGGCGGCTCCATCATCAACATCGGTTCGTACATGGGCCTGCTGGGGCCCAATCCGGTCAACTACGCCGGCACCGACATGAAAACCAGCTCGCCGATCTATTTTTACGAAAAGGGCGGCATGGCCAACTTCACCCGCTGGGCGGCCAGCCACTATGGCGAATACGGCATCCGCGTGAACTGCGTCAATCCCGGCGGCTTTTTCAACCACCAGCCCGAGACGTTCGTGCGGCAGTACAGCGCCAATACGATGCTGGGGCGGATGGCCAACGACACCGACCTCAAGGGCATTGTCGTCTTCCTGGCTTCGGACGCTTCGGCCTACATCACCGGCGCCAACATCCCCGTCGACGGCGGCTACAGCGCCAAGTGAACCACACGGCAACGGCGGCCTTGGGCGCGGCGCCAGCCGGAAGCGCCCACCGCGGGAAAAAATACGGGCTCGACAAGGCGCGGGAAAAGCGGCACGGCCGCCAGGCCGTGCCCGAAACCCATCATCACAACACCCTTTCCGCCAAAAAGTTGCCTGTAGCTCACGAGCCCGGGGCTTGGAGCGCTTCGGCTCGTGCCGCTGCGCAACGCCGAAAATGGCCCGGGACTGTTCTGGGGTTCGGCTGCGCCTGCCCCGCGGCGCCCGGAAAGCCAATCGGGTGCTGCCGGCGATTCTGTAGATAATCGCCGGTTTTTTTCGTACATGGAGGTAACAAGGCCGCTGTCGGTCGGCCACCGGCATCCCTTGCGCCCCGCGGTCAGGTTTGCCGACGACGGTCGACGCGTCCAGCGCCGCCTCGGATGGTCCTGCCGCGCCCCGTGCAACCATGAGACAAGGATGCCACCGCCATGCTCTTCACCCGGAATCCCGCCGCCTCTGCCGGCGGTCGCACAGCCGCCATGGTCCTGACGGCGTTTCTGCTGGCCACCACGGTTTTTGTTCCCACCCTGGAACTCTACTGCCGGAATTCCTCCGAATTCACCTTCCGGCTCAGCCATGTCCTGCCCGGGGTGCTCCTCGGTTGGGCGGCGTTGGCCTTTGTCGCGATGGCCGGGCAATGGTCTTTCCGGAACAAACGCTGCTTTTCGATCGTCAACGCCGGCGTCATCAGCCTCGCCTTCACGATCTGGATCCAATATCTGTTCCACTCCCGGATTGTCCTGATTCCAAACACCGTCCTGCCGGAATACAGCGGGCACGTTTTGCCGATCATGCTGTTCGGGGCGCTCCTCGTCCTCATCCCGGTCGCGCTGGTGCTCTGGAAGCACGCCTGGTTTTCCGCCAACGCGGTCAAGCTGTCCGTCATCGCCATCGTCACCCAGGTCGTGCCGCTCGGATACCATTTCCTCGCCAATCCGCGCGGCGACTACACCCACTACGACTTCACGGTGTCGGAAAAAAACAAATTCGTCTTCGGTAAGAACAAAAATGTCCTGGTGATCGTCGTCGACAGCATGGGCGAAGCGCTGTTCAAAGAAGCCCTGAACGAGTTCCCGGAATTGCGCGAGTCCCTCAAGGACTTCACTTGCTTCGACCGCATGGTCAGTCCGATCCCGCACACCACCTTCGCCGTCCCCGCGATGCTGACGGGCATTGCGTATCCGGAAAACAGCGCGCCAGACCTGGGGGCCAAGCACGCCGACTACATCAACACCGCCTGCCATGACCAGCGTTCGCTGTTTTCCGAGCTGGGCCGGGGCGGCTATGTCCGCGAAGGCTATCCCTATGTGCTGCAAACCATCGCCTACAGCCCCGAACTTCTCGATAACGTCATCGACCGGCAGTCGCATTCCCGGTCGTGGCACACCTTCCTGGACACCTGGCTGTCCAACATCACCCCCCTCATCCTGCAGCCGCTGCTGGGGCACCCGTATCTGTCACTGACCGACCGCTTCGTCGTCCCCGGCGAAGAAGTTCTCGGGCACCTGTTCCAGAACCACGACGTCAACAACTACCACCGGCTCCTGGTCGAAGCCAAAGTCGGTGAGCATGACAACGTCTTCAAATACCTGCATCTGCAAGGGGCCCACGTGCCCGTCGCCACCGACGAAAATCTCCTGGCGACCTACGACACCACCACCGTCCGGCAGCTGCGCGGCTCGCTCCGCATCGTCGAGGCCATACTCGACCGCCTGCATCTGTACGGGCTGTATGACAAGTCCCTGATCGTGGTCACCGGGGACCATTCGGAATTGTACACGCCGGAAGTCATCACCCTGATCAAGCGCCCGGGAGACATCGCACCCAAAATCCGCTTCAACGCCGTGCCGTGCCAGCTGACCGACATCGCCCCGACGGTTCTGGCCAGCCTGGACCGGCGCCCGCGGGAAGACTCGCTGTTCAGCCGTCCGCCCGTCGCCAGCCAAGGCGTCCGCGATCTGCCGGAAGTCCGGCATTGGCAGGCGAACGAATGGCAGCCGATGACTCCTCCGCCACCCGTCGAGGCGCCGGTTATTCCGCTGGAAACCAGCTTCCAATTCCGCGACGGCGTCCTTTTCCTCACCCGCAAGGAGCGCAACGGCAACGATCCGCAAGCCTTCCGCTGCCGACTCTATCGCCTGGCGGACAAAA
>JAKLHU010000115.1 GCA_022709995.1 Verrucomicrobiota bacterium
AAGACCTGGACGACATCTGGGCTCTGCTGTCGTTCATCGATTACCCCAAATGGCGGGGCCGGCCGGAACTCGACTGGAAATTGGCTGAGTTCCGCGACTCCCTCAACGGCGGCCAGGCCGGTCTGCCGTTGTATACCGTATATAATGTTCCGGAGACGGCTGACCTTGACCTGCTGTTGAGCAACATGCGTAAGCGCACCGAGCGTTTCGCGGTGGTGATTGGCGAGCATGGCGGCACCTCCGGCATCGTGACGCTGAATGACATTCTGGAAGAAGTCGTCGGCCGTTTTTCCGGCAATGAGGACGACGAGGACCGGCTGACCGTGCGCAACGGCGTCTACATCGCCGATGGCCGGGCGCATCTGCGGACTTTGCAACGCGAATTCGGCGCGGCTTTCGCCAATCCCGAGGGCAGCGCCGATACGATCGGCGGCCTGGTCATGGAGCGCCTCGGGCGTTTGCCGCGCACCGGCGATTGCCTGGAACTGCCCGGATTCCTGGTCCGCGTCAACCGCATGGCCGGACGCCGGGTCGGAACCGTCGGCATCATGCCCCGGCCACGGCCGGACGACGACCCCGCCGGCCAGGAGGTGAAAGCATGACCGCCCTTCTGCCGACCTTGCTGCTTTTGGCCGTGCTCTATGCCTTGGCGTCGCTCTTCTGCTGTATTGAGACGGCCTTCACCTCGGTGAATCGCACCCTGATCCAGAACCTGGCTGCCCGTGGCGACCGCCGCGCCCAGCTGGCCGCCAGACTGCTCGACAGCGCCGGCGAATTTTTCGGCACCGTCCTTTTGGGTACGAATTTGATTTATGTCACGATTACGACTTTGGTGCGGTCCACGGTTGTGCTTGCCATCGTCAGAACCGACGCGTTTCAGGCGTTGCTGGCGTTTTGGCAGCGTGGCGGGTCGGGCGGCGAAGACATTTTGACGTCCTTGCTGGTGACTCCGACGCTGCTGCTGTTCACGGAAATGGTCCCGAAGGCCATCGGCCGCAACCATGCCGACACGTTGAGCCTGGCCTTGGCCAGGCCGTTGGACTGGGCGCGGCGGGCGCTGCGGCTGCCGGTGATCGTCCTGGACCGGATTTCCGGCGCCGTGGCGCGGGCCGTCTGCCAGTCGCAGAAACTGCCGGCGCGCGGCCAGGTGACCCGCGAGGATTTGAAGATTCTGGCGGAAGTCGCCATGGAGCAGGGCCTGGTGCGCAAGGAGGCCGGCAACATGCTGCAGACCGTCCTGGAGCTGGACACCAAGCCGATTGAGACGGTGATGGTGCCGTTGGTGGACGTGCAGTCCGTGCCGCTGACCGCGTCGGTGGCCGACGTCGAGGCCCTGGCGGCGCAGACCGGCTTTTCCCGCTTCCCCGTGTATGACGGGCGGGTCGACGAAGTCATCGGCATCGTCAGCCTGCGCCAATGTCTGTATGAGCAGCTTCCGAGCGAAGACCAGGACCAGGAGAAACGGGCCTCCCTGGGCATTGCCCAATTTGTCAACACCCAGGTGTTGTTCGTGCCGGAATCCAAGTCGGTGAGCGCTCTTCTGGATGAATTGCGCTACCAGCACATCCCGATGGCGGTGGTCGTTGACGAGCACGGCGGCGTGGTGGGGATCATCACTGTGGAAGACCTGGTGGCGCAGATAGTCGGCGGCATCCATGACGCCCGCAACCAGGAATCAGCCATGGTGAAGCCGCTGGCGGAGGGCGGCTTTGAATGCGACGGCAAGGCCGATGTGCGTGAAATCGAGGACTATATGGGCCTGGAGATCGACAACCAGGGCTTTGAAACGGCGGCTGGGCTGGTACTCAAAATCGCCGGCCGCATTCCCCGGGTCCATGAGCATTTCTCCTATGCCCATTTTGACATCGAGGTCCTGGCCGTGCGACGGCACCGGGTCATGAAATTGCGTTTTCAAAATAAAACCCTGTTCCGAGACTGCCGCGGCGCCGGATCCGGGCCGGGCGCCGCGGTAAAACAAGTTGCTGGAGGAGAAAGGCATGATGATGGATCGACTGGCGTTGTTGAGTGAGGCCAAGAGTTTGATTGAGGCGGAGCGGGGGCGTTGGCAGGCATTGTCCCGGGGCGTCTGGGAGCATCCGGAACTGGCCTATGAAGAGCGTTATGCCTGCCAGCGCCAAGTCGAGGAATTGCGCGCGCTTGGCTTTGCCCCGGAAACGCCGACCGCTGGCGTGGAAACGGCCTTCCGGGCTGATGTCGGCAGCGGCCACCCGGCGTTCGCCATCGCGTCCGAATATGACGCTCTGGAAGGCCTTGGGCATGGCTGCGGCCACAATCTGATCTGCACGGCCGCCCTGGCGGCTTTCCAGGCCGCGGTCAAGCTGCGGGACAAGCATGGCCTGAAAGGACGTCTGACTTTGCTGGGGACGCCGGCGGAGGAGTCCGGCGGCGGCAAGGTGGTGATGATTGAACATGGCTGCCTGGACGGCGTGGACGCGGCGATGATGGTGCATCCGAGCTGGCGGACCACGCCGGACACCGGCTCGACGGCGGTTCGGCGCTTTGACGTCGCTTTCAGCGGCAAGGCCGCGCACGCGGCGGGCTCTCCGGAATTGGGCCTGAATGCGCTGGATGCGACGCTGATGGTGTTCACCGCCATCAATGCCTGGCGCCAACAGCTGCCTGAATTCACCCGGGTGCATGGTGTCATCCTGGAGGGCGGCGTGCGCCCGAACATTATTCCGGACCGCTCCCGCTCCCGTTTCTACCTGCGGTCGGCTCAGGAGGACTGGGCCGACAAAATGGAGGCGCGGTTCCAAGACATCGTCCGCGGCGCCGAATTGATGACCGGGTGTACGGCCGAAGTCAAGTCGTATCACCGGCCTTACATGAGCCGGAAGCCGAACTCGGCCATGAATAGCGCTTATGTCGAAGCCATGAAAACCCTGGGCGCCAATCCGGTGCTGCCGCCCCGGCCTGGCCGCGGCTCCTCCGATTTCGGCAATTTTTCGCACGCCGTGCCCGGCATTCACCCGTATTTTGCTGTCACCGATCATGAGATTCCAGGCCATTCGCTGGAAATGGCGGCTGCTTCCGCCACCGGCTTCGCCTTTGACAACGCTCTGCGGGCCGCCGCCGCCATGGCCGTCATTGCCGTTCGCTATCTCGGCGACGACGACTTCCGGGCGCAGGTCGACGAGGCTTTTCGGAAATAAAGGGCCCGGCGTCTCTCGTGGATAAAAATGGCTCGGCGCTCTGAAGTAGGCGCCCCAGGCTTCTGGGGCGCTCGAACGTAGATTCCACCCACGCCCGGCCCGGCGGAACGGCAATTTTGGCCGTCCAGAAGATGGCCGCTGTCGCGGCGGTTGCCTCCGGGCGCCGGGGCGCATCAACGACTCCTTGGGAGGCGCGTGTTGACGGCTCGGCGCTCTGAAGTAGGCGCCCCAGGCCTCTGGGGCGCTCGAACGTCGATTGCGCCAAGAAAGAGGGCGAATCGGGCCGCCGCGCTCAGTTATGGAGGACGACGACATCGAGCGGGGGTACGTTGACGGTGAAGGCGGTTGTCTTCGTCTTGGCCTGGCCGTCGGGGTAGGTAAAGATGGTGTCAGCCCGGGGCAGAATGACTTCGGCGTCCCGGGCCTGCCCGGGGTCGTGGTTGAACAGGATGATGAGCGTTTTGCCATGGCGGGAGGAGACGAAGCTCGACATGCGTTTTCCCCAGCGGTGACGGATGGCGATGCCGGTCTCGGTTTCCCCCTGGAGGAAGAAGTCCTCGAAGTCGGCGATGATTCTGGTCGCCTCGGCCATTTTCTGGTAGTAGAGGCCGTCAAAAGGCCCCCACCACCAGAAGCTGACGCCGTCCATGCCAGCGGCGATGCTGCGCAGGACTTTCATTTTCACCAGGGCGGCGGACGGGTTGACGGAGGAGTTGCGGCCGTAACCCGCGGTCAGGGTCGCCCAGACGGCCATGGGCTTGGGCGACAGGGCGCGAAGCTCGGCGATGGCCTTTTTCATGTCGGCGCCGAAAGTGTCGTCGAGCGCCGCCGGACTGGACGCGTAGTAGCTGGGCAAGGCGAGGTCGAGAAAGGGCGCGGCGGTCTGCCAGTCGGCCCGGTAAGTCTCCTTGGTCGCCGGGCCGGGCAGGGCCGAGTAGAAGCCATAGCGGGCGTCCGGCCGGCGTTTTTTGGCTTCCTCCTGGAAGAGGCGGCTCATCGCCGTTGTCTGCCGGCAGGCGAAATCGACCCAGGCCTGGGCGTGGTGCTGACGGACGGCCTCGGCGGTCAAGGCCGGCGTCGCCGTCTGGATATCTTTTCGGAAGGCGTCCAGGCAGCGCGGGCAGAAGCAGGCGTCCCAGGCCGCCGGTCCCTCCAGATCCCAGACAAAGCCATCCAGGCGGTGGGCGGCCAGATTGCTGAACAGGCGTTCGTGCGTTTGGCGGAAGTGCGCGCCGTCGTTTTCCAGCAGGGCCGTAGGGCAGACCATGCCTGCTTTGTCTTTGCCTGCGAAGGTCTTGGCCGTCAATTCCGGCGCGGCGGCCAGCAGCTCCTGGTTCTGCCAGTGCCACCACAGGTTGTTGATGATTTTCAGGCCGTGGGCGCGGATTTCCCGCACGAGGGATTCGGAATTGGCCACGGCACCGGCCTCGACCGCATTGAAGCCGACGACGGCCTGGGTGCGGAGCGCTTCGGACCAGTTGCCCGGCGACGGCGCAATCGTCCAAAGCCAGTTGTGAACCGTGATCTGCCGTGGCTGCCGGCCGGTTGACGGCGGCAGGACCCGCAGGGTGAAGGCGTGCTCCTCCTCGACGTCGCCGGCCGTCTCCAGGTGATGATACACCGGCGCCGACCATTCGGCGGCCGTCGCCGCGTCGGTTTTGAAATACAGCAGCACGCTCTGGTGAAAGGGCTGCTTTTCAATGCGGCGGGGCGGCAGATCCTGGCGGAAGCGGAACGCGTAGTCGTGGTATTTCCGGCCGTCGCGGACCGCGGCGGTGACGGTCGGCGCCTCGACGTGGAAATAGAAGTTGAACGGCGTCTCCGGGACCGGATCGAGGATGACGACCGGCTCCGGAACCGAGACATGCAGAGTCGGCCGCGCGCAGGTCGTGTCATGGTGGTTGCCGACGACAAAAAAGCACTGCTGGACCGTATTGGCCAGGAGGTGCAGGGTGTTGCCGCGTTCCTCCGCCGGCCAGGCCGTCGAGGCCAGGCCGCTGGAATACGTCTTGATCTGCAGGTGAAAGGCGGCGGCCTCTTGCTGGCGGCAGGCGATGCGGGTGCCGAGCTGATACGTGCCCGGCCGGGCGGCGGCGGTCGCAAAACTCAGCACGACCGGCGTGTCCTGCGACGGCAGCGATTGCGTTTCGCGGGTCAGGCGGTCGGTGTCACGGTCGAGGGCGACCGTGACGGCCACGTCCGGACTGCCGGAGGCAAAATAATAGCGGAGGCGGTTGTCGGCGGCCGTCAGCTCCAGGCCCGTCAACTTGGCCGGCAGGTCCGTGAACAGGAGCAGGCCAAAGTGCGTCGGGCGGGAAAAGTATTCACCGGTGTTGTTCCAGTAGCTCAGCTCGTTGTCGGCCGTGCGGTGGCGGCAGAAATTGATTCCCCAGGCGTCGCCGGGCGCCGGGGCGACGTCGGCGATCAGCAGCCACGGTATGCGGGCCTCGACCCGCCAGCCGTCGTCGCCGATTGTCGCCGCGGCGTCCCAGTCGAGGTCGCGGTTGAGCCGGCCGGCTTCGTCAATCCGGCGGCTGAGATTGTCCTGGCGGGCGCCGAGGGCGTTGATGACGAGCTGGTGCGGGTTGGCCTGGGCCAGCCCGGGATCAAGATAGATCTCCAGGCAGTCGTCCGTCCAGACCTGGTCGTTTTTTCTGGTTTTGGTTTTGCGCAGGAAGGCGGGGGCGTTGTCGCACAGTTCGGCAGTCACATAGAGATAATCGCGGTCGCGGAGGATGCGGACGGTTGTCTGCTGTCGGGCCAGGCGGACGCCGGCAATCGTCAGAAAGTGCTCCAGGCGGGCGGCTTGCCGCCAGGCCAGGTCGTCATCGTGGCCGTCGATGACGGGCGGGGCGCTGCCGGCCGCCAGGACCGGGCACTCCGTGATGCGGCGTTGGTTCTTCAAGGCGGCGAGGAGGGCGCCGTCATCGGGTCCGGCAACGGCGGGAGAGCTGTTTTTGTCCTGGAACAGTTGTTGCAGGTCTGCCGGCTGGTTCAGGTCCGTGATGACGACGGCGTCGAGCCAGCCTCTGGCCGTCGGGATGTCGGCAGCGGTCGGTCGTTGCAGGAGGAATTCCGGCAGCGTCTCCTTGGGGGCCAGGGCTTTCCGCTGGTACGGCATGACCTTGACCCATTGCCAGTCCGCCGCCGTCGTCTGGAACCATCCGAAGGGCTTCTGGTCGTCGCCGCGCAGAAACCAACGGGCGTTGACGTCGGTTTTGGCGCGCACCCACAGGGCCAGTCCGGGCGCGTCCGGCGGGGCGGGGATGCCGCGGGCAAAGACATACCAGGTGCTGCCGCCGACGCCGCGCCGGTTCGAGGCCGTCGCCTCGTCGGTCTTCTGGCCGTTGCCGATGAAATCTTCGGCTTCAAACCAATGCACGGTGGCGGCGTGGCTCATGGCCGTCAACAAGGCCATGAATAAAAACAGAACGGTGGAGCGCATGATGAGCAATCTTGGTTTGGTGAAGAACAATCCGGCGATCGAAGGTAGGTTGGACCCCGGCCGGCGGTCGCCGCCGGATCGATGGGCGGCGGCAGGGCGGGCAGGTTTAATATTGCATGGCAACGCCGGACTGCAAGCGGCGGCACGAATGCGCGATACCGGCGACGTAATCGGTCACCCATTGATAATGGCGGTCCTAGTGGCCAGGCGCGCCAAGGTGGCGCCTCAGGCCCTGAGGCGCTCAAGCGTTGACTCCTCTATCGCTCAATTCTCAATGGGTG
>JAKLHU010000116.1 GCA_022709995.1 Verrucomicrobiota bacterium
GGCGGGTTTATTCCGGCTGTTCTTCCGCGGCTTGGGCCTCGGGGTAATGGTCGAGGACGTTTTGCGCGAACGGTCCGAAGGAGCCTTTTTCCAAGTGGTGGCGGGCCTGGCGCATCAGGTCGATGAAGAAGTGCAGGTTGTGGATGGTCATCAGCCGGGCGCCGAGGATTTCATTGGCGTTGAGCAGATGCCGGATATAGGCGCGGGTGAAGGTTCGGCAGGCGTAGCACTGGCAGTCTTCCTGGATGGGGGTGAAGTCTTCCTTGTAGATGGCGGCCTTGACCGGCATGGTTCCGGTGGCGGTGAAGGCACTGCCGTTGCGGCCCAGGCGGGTGGGCAGGACGCAGTCGAACATGTCGATGCCGTGCAGGACGCCGAGGATCAGCTGGCGCGGCGTGCCGACGCCCATCAGATAGTGGGGCAGGGCGGGCGGCAGCAGCGGTGAGCAGATGTCGAGGACCTTGACCATGTCGCGTTCCGGTTCGCCGACGCTGATGCCGCCCAGGGCGATGCCGTCGAAGTCGAGGTCGATGATGGCGCGGGTGGCTTTTTCGCGCAGGTCGGGAAAGATGCTTCCCTGGACGATGCCGAAGCGGAGCTGTCCGGGGGCGGCCGGCTGCTGGCGGCTGGCGGCGGCCCAGCGCAGGGTCAGGTCGAGCGAGCGGTTGGCTTCGTCCCAGGTGGCCGGCCAGGGCGTGCAGTCGTCGAAGGCCATGGCGACATCGGAGCCAAGCTGGCGCTGGATGGCCATGGATTCGCTCGGGCCCATGAACAGGCGGCTGCCGTCGAGGTGGGACTGGAAGAAGACGCCGTCGGGGGTTTTCTTGCCCAGTCGGCTGAGGCTGAAGACCTGGAAGCCGCCGCTGTCGGTGAGGATGGCGCGGTTCCAGCCCATGAAGCGGTGCAGTCCGCCGGCGGCGGTGATGATGTCCATGCCGGGCCGGAGGTTGAGATGATAGGTGTTGCCCAGGATGATTTCCGCGCCCAGGTCGACGAGTTCATTGGGGGCCATGGCCTTGACGGTGGCCTGGGTGCCGACTGGCATGAAGACGGGCGTCTGGACGTCGCCATGGGCGGTGTGCAAGGCACCGCGCCGGGCCAGGCTGCCGGGATCCGTTTGCAGAATGGTGAAAGTCATGCGGTGATGGTCTCTTTCGCGGTCAAGGTGGTCGTTCAGTCGCGCAGGTTGAATTCCAGCTGCCAGCTGCGTTTGCCGGGCGTTTCGTCGCACCAGACCTGCAGGGTGCCGATGTCGGTCAGCACGGTGCGGAGGGTGATCGGCACCAGTTGTCCGGCTGACTTTTCGTTGTCGTCTTCCAGCGGCAGGGTGACATTGAGGGCGGGCAGTTCGGTCAGTTGCGGCAGGTCGTCGTCCGGCAGGCGGTCGCCGATCTGGTCCTGGTGGCGGTTGGTGCTGGTGAAGAAGCGGAAAGCGGTTGGTTCGCCGATGACAAGGGCCAGGCCTTGTTCGGGGATGTCGGCGGTGCTGCCTTCTTCCAGACCGAAATTGACGACGCAGAGGGCATTCATGGGGGTGGGGAAGCCGGGCACGGCCGGCATGGGTGATTCGACGCCGAGGTAGTAGGAGCGGGCGCTGCCGGCCTTGATGCGGACGCCGCCGGCGCGTTTCACGTGGGCGAGCCAGGCGGCGCCCTGGGCGACGGCGAGGTCGGAGTCCGGCTGTTCGAGGACGGTGACGGGCGGGGCGTCGTCGGTTTTCCAGGATTGCAGGACGGCGAGGAGTCGTTCGCGGAAGAGGGGGGCTTTGGTGACGCCGCCGTTGAAGAGGACGAGGCTGGGGAGGATGGGCATGCCGTTGCCGTCCTTGAAGCTATGGCGGTCGAGGAATTGGGCCAGGTGCCGGGTGAAGCCGGGGTCGGCGGCGTAGTCGAGGGCGAAGGTGCGCAGTCCGCCGCGCTGGGCGGTGTGCGTCTTGGCGGTGATTGGGCAGGCGGGGAAGAAGCCTTCAAGGAGGGCGTGGCGGAGTTCTTCGTCGCTGACGGTGGTGGTGATGGTGCCGCCGACCAGTCCGGCGCCGCGGCCGAGGACGGTGAGGGGCTGGGGGCCGGCCGCGCCGTTGCCGATGGCTTCCTTGGCTTGGCGGCAGGCGTGGGTCAGGCCGGTCAGCTGATGCGCGTCCAGGCGGACGCCTTGCTCGCGGGTGATTTTTTCGGCCATGGTATATGCGAGGGTGAGGTCCATGTTGTCGCCGCCGAGCAGGGTGTGGTCGCCGACGGCGATGCGTTGGAGGCCGAGGTCGCCGTTGTTGTCGGTGACGGCGATCAGGCTGAAGTCGGTCGTGCCGCCGCCGATGTCGCAGACGAGGACGACGTCGCCGGCGGTGACGCTTTGGCGCCAGGCGTCGCCCTGGCTGGCGAGCCAGGCGTAGAAGGCGGCCTGTGGCTCTTCGAGGAGGGTGAAGGCGAGGCCGGCGGCCTTGGCGGCTTCGACGGTGAGGTCTCGGGCGACGGCGTCGAAGGAGGCCGGCACGGTGATGACCAGGTCTTGTTTTTCCAGGCGGGCGGTTTTGTCTTTGCCGGCCATGGCGTTGTTCCAGGCGTCGCGGAGGTGTTCGAGGATCATCTGGGCGGCGGCGACCGGGGAGATTTTGCGGGTTTGGGCGGTGGCCGCGGTGGGCAGGCAGGGGGCGTGCCGGTCGATGCGTTCGGAGCAGAGCCAGGATTTGGCCGAGGCGATGACTTTGTCCGGGGTTTTGGCGGCGAGGTCTCGGGCCATGGCGCCGATGGCGCTGGCGGGGGTGCTGGTTTTGGCCTGCCAGGGCAGACGCAGCTGGTCCGGGCTGATGTCGCCGTCTTCGGGGAGGTAGATGAAGGAGGGCAGGGCCGGCAGAGCGGCGACTTCGCCCGGGGCGACCAGTTGCGGGATGGCGAACAGTCGCGGGGCCGGGGTGGGGGATTGGTGGTCGACGTAGGACAGCACGCAGTTGGTGGTGCCGAGGTCGATGCCGACCAGAAAACGGGCTATGGAGGCAGGGCGGTTGGTCATGAGTTGGAATATCGGGTTGCGAGGATGTCGTGGCAGAGGGGGAAAATGGCGGCAAAAGCGCGGCGGCGGGAAGCGCGGCGGCGGCCAATGGTCGTCAAGACGTCTCAACGCCGGTCCGGGGCGGCGCCGGGGGCGTCATTCGATGGCCTTGATGGACTGGCGCCGCTGGTTGACCGCCTTCACTTCTTCGGCGGTCGAGCGCCGGAGGGTGATGTTGTCAAAGCTGTAGACGCCGGACGGCCAGAACGCATACGGTTTGATCAGGAGGCGCTCCGGGTAGAACTGGGGCTTGGAGAGCGGCAGGCTGAAGCCCATTTCAAAATGCTGCCACTCGTTGGGCTTGACGGTTCGGCAGGCGAGGGTGTGCCGGTACACCATCAGGTAGTCGCCTTCGATGGAAGTGCGGCGCAGGGCGTCGGGCCCGAACATCTCCGAGTAGCCGGGACCGCCGGGGTGATGGGTGTGGAACCAGGACGAGTCCTGGCCGGCTTTTTCGGCGGTCACGCGTTGGAAGCCACGGATGATGACCATGGGATAGCACAGTTCCGAGGCCTTGAACGGGCTTTTGACGTCGGCGGTGATGATGAAGTGCACGTCGCCGGGCTTGAGGTCGACCGGCGCCGCGAAGGCCCAGACCCCCTCGTGGGCGCCGACCGTGTCATACTGGCCCGTCTTTTTGCCGCGGCCGCGGCCGGAGAAATTCTTCTCGTCGGTCTTCCAGGCTTTCTTGTCTTCCTGGAAGACACTGGTGTCGAAGGTCAGGCAGCGGCCGGGGTTGCCGTCCTGTCCCCAGGTCACGGTCATGCCGTCAACGCCGCTCCAGCCGGCCGGGACGTTGCCGTTGCCCTGTTCCAGGTCGCTGTTGGCAATCAGGTTCTTCCGGTTTGTCGGCTTTGCGGTTTTGCTGGCCGGTTCGGCGGTCAGGGCAGGGAAGAGCAGGATGGTCAGGAGCAGGGCCGCGGCGGCCAGCAGCAAAGGATGGCGTGGGGTCATGTCAAGGTCCTCCCGACGAGCTTGTTATTCGGTTTGCTGGTGGAACAATTTGGCGTAGAAGCCGTTTTGGGCCAGCAGTTCCTGGTGCGAGCCATATTCGCTGATGACGCCGCCGTCGAGCACGGCGATCTTGTGGCAGCGCATGGCCATGGACACGCGTTGGGAGACCATGATGGCCGTCTTGCCGATGAGGATCTTGGCCAGCGTCTCCTGGATTTTCTGCTCGGTGTTGGCGTCCAGGGCGGAGGTGCAGTCGTCCAGAATCAGCAGTTCCGGGTCGGTCAGCAGGGCGCGGGCCAGCGACAGGCGCTGGCGCTGGCCGCCTGAGAGGCTGGTGCCCTTCTGGCCGATCAGTGTTTCGTACTGGACTTTCATCTCCAGGATGAAGTCGTGCATTTGTGCGGCCTTCGCCGCCGTCATGATCTGCTCGTTGCTGGCGTTGGGACGGCCGTAGCAGATGTTGTCCCGCATGGAGCCGCTGAAAATCTGCGCCTCTTGCGGGACGATGCCGATGCGGTGGCGCATCGATGACGTCTTGATGGTGTTCAGGTTGACGCCGTCGATGGTGATGTTCCCGAAGGTCGGCTCGTACAGGCGAGACAGCAGGTGCAGGAGCGTCGTCTTGCCGCTGCCGCTGGCGCCCATGATGCACAGCCAGGTCCCGGCCGGAACGGTGAAGGTGACGCCTTTCAGCACCGGCTCCGGCGGCGTCGGCGGCGCCTCGATGCTCTCGTCGACCTCCCGCTCCCCGCGCGGCGGCGGGTACGCGAAGAAGACATTGCTGACCTCGACGCCTTTGCGGAGGGGGCTGGGGAAGTCGACGGCGTTGGGCGCGTCGACGATTTCCAGGGGGCGGTCGAGGACGCCGACGACCCGGAGCAGGGAGATGCGGAGGCGCTGCAGCACGAAGCTCAGCTGGGTGAATTCCAGCACCGGCTGGAACAGGGTCATGGTGGTGTTGTGGAGGAACATCATGCGGCCGAGGGTCATGTCGCCGTCGATGACCATCTTGCCGCCATACAGGAAGATGGCGCAGCTGCTCAGGCTGGTGAGAATCCCGGCCTGCCGGCCCAGGCCGGCGTTGACCTTCTGGCTGGCCAGCGCATCGCGGATGAAGGTGGCCATGATCCGGTGGAAATTGAGGATTTCACTTTTTTCCCGGGCATAGGCCTGGATGGCCTTCATGGCGTCGATTTTCTGGGAGACGAGTCCGTACAGGCAGGAGTTGGTGTGGCGCAGTTCCTGGTTGAGGTGCCGGATTTCCGGCCGTTTGCGCTTGTACATCCAGGCGTAGATGGGGGTGATGGCGATGGCGATCAGGGCCATGCGCCATTCCTCGTAGAGGAGGACGGTCGTTCCGACGACAATCATGGCCGTGCAGTGGGTGGCGCTCATGAAGAATCCCATCATTTCGCCGCGGACCGAGTCGACGTCCGAGAGGATGCGTGACAGGAGCCGTCCCGGGCTCATGGACTGGTGGTAGGACATGGACAGTTCGAGCACCTTTCGGTGCATGTCCTCCCGCAGTTTGCCGGTGATGCTCTGGGCCACGGTGATCTGCTGCTTGGTGGAGAAGCGGGCCAGGTAGTTGAGGCCCAGCTGCGTGCCCATGTAGAACAGGGCGATGAACAGCAGGCGGCGGCCGGCGCCGGGCGGCCGCCGGCTGATGGTGGCGCCCATGTCGATGCGGCGCCCCATGCTGACGGTCGGGCGGGAGGCGGGGCCGAAGGTGTTGCGGTCCGGCTCCCAGATGCGGCGGCTTGTCTTGACCGTCGTGTTGTCGGCGCTACGGATGACGAGGATGTTGTCGACCACCAGCCGGGAATAGAAGGACATCAGGTAGACCGAGGTGGAGTTGGCGGCGACCATGACCATGCAGGCGATCAGGGACCAGCGCGCCGTCCATGCATATTCGCGGATGAAGCGCAGGTAGAGCGGCCAGTCCGTGCCGCGCTCGGGCGGCTCCGGCCGGTCGGGGCGGAAGAGATAGTCCCGTTTGTGCTCTTTGATTTTGTTGAAGAAACCCATGCGAGTTCGGTTGGTCCGGGTGAAGAAGCGCAGGCTGGGCGGCGTCCGCCGGCCGGGGCTGAGTGTTATTCCTCAATCACCCCTTTGCCCATGTGCTTGGTGTAGAGTTCGTGGTAGCGGCCGTTGGGGATGGCCATCAGTTCGGCGTGCGTGCCTTGCTCCTGGATGACCCCCTTGTCCAGCAGGATGATTTGATCGGAGTTCTTGATCGTGCTGAGGCGGTGGGCGACGACAAAGCTGGTCCGGCCGGCCAGGACCTTGTCCATGGCGCGCTGGATGGCCTGTTCCGAATCGCTGTCCAGGGAGCTGGTCGCTTCATCCATGATCAAGATGGCCGGATTGGCGCAGATGGCGCGGGCGATGTTGATGCGCTGCTTCTGGCCGACCGACAGTTCGACTCCATAGTCGCCGACCAGGGTGTGGTAGCCCTGGGGAAGCGACGTGATGAAGTCGTGGATTTCCGCGATTTTGGCGGCCTCCTCGATGTCGCGGTCGGTGGCGCCGGGGCGGCTGTAGCGGATGTTGTCCCGGATGCTGATGCCGAACAGGAGGGACTCCTGCAGGACGATGCCGAACTGGCGCCGGAACTGCTGCAGGTCCAGCCGACGGATGTCATGGTCGTCAATCTTGAGTTCGCCGCCGGTGATGTCATAAAAGCGCAGCAGCAGGTTGAGGATGGTGCTCTTGCCGCAGCCGGTCGGGCCGATCAGGGCGATGGTGTCGCCGGCCTTGACGTGGATGGTGATGCCTTTCAGGACGGGCTTGCCTTCCTCGTACTGGAAGTGGACGTCGTTGAAATCGACTTTGCCGGTGATGCGC
>JAKLHU010000117.1 GCA_022709995.1 Verrucomicrobiota bacterium
AAACTCTGGCTGCTGGGCTTTTACCGTGCCGTCGGCCGGCGCATCTCTTCGGAAGTGATCCGGGCGGCATGCTTTGACAGCTTGAGCGACCTGCTGATCACGGCCGTTGTCTTGCTGGCTATATTGTTCGCCCCGCATACCGACTTTCCAGTGGACGGCATTGCCGGCGCCCTGGTCGCCCTGATGGTTCTCTATGGCGGCGTGAAGATAATCCGCGACACCATCGACCCGCTGCTGGGAGTCCGCCCGGACAAAAGGCTGGTGGAAGAATTGCGCCATCGCCTGCTCGCCTGCAAGGGTATTTCCGGAATCCATGACATCATCATTCACGACTACGGTCCCAACCAGCACTTTGCCTCCGCACATGCGGAAGTCAGCAGCGAGGAAGATCTGCTTTCCGTGCACGATATTCTGGAAGCCGCGGAAGTCGAAATCGCCCGAACCATGCCAGTACGCCTGATCTTGCATTGCGATCCCTTTGTCACCGAAGACCCGGAAGTCAAACGATGGCATGACCGCGCCCTCAATACGGTCAAAAGACTTGATTCGAAATTCATCCTCTACGACTTTCATCTGAACGCCGCCGCCGGGGCCCTGAATATGCATTTCAATCTGCTGATCCCGAGAAATTATACCTTGAGCGAGGAGCGTATCAACGAACAGCTCACTACCGACCTGCGAAAATTCGACGCCGCCCTGGCGGTGCAGATCGATTTTATCAATCCCTTTGTGTAACTCCAGGAGCGAAACCGGCTAAAAATCATAGGTGTCCCTCTCCCGGTAAAGCGGGTCTCCAGACTAGACGCCTTTTCCTGGGTGACCGTGCCGGCCGGGGAAAAGTCCCCAGGAGGAACTGGCCGACGGCCCGCCCTCCTCGACTACCGTCTTGCGGTCATTTGACCCGTCCAATCCACCAAATCACGGCGGCAAGGTCTATCCCATCGTTGCGCTGCCAGGATCTGCCTGCCTCAAGACCACGACCCCGACCGGCGCAGCCGGGACGGGGAGTCCCGGAACCAGGACAATCACGGAAACGATCCACATCCGCCGCGGTGGCGGTCAGAATTGGAAGAGCTATGCTTGTTCATCTGAAGAGATGGGCCCAATCGATGAAACGGGATGTCTTGGCCCTTTACTTGGCGGGGCGTGATCCGCGGGTTCCCTGGTACGTCAAGCTGCTGGCGGCGGCGACGGCGGCGTATGCGTTCAGTCCCATAGACTTGATTCCAGATTTCATCCCCGTCTTCGGCTATCTGGACGATATCATCATACTGCCGACGGCAATCTGGCTGACGGTGCAGCTGATACCAGCAGCGCTTCTCGCGGAGTTGCGGAGCGAGGCCTGTCACCGATTGGCGCAACGCCCCCACAATGCTTTTGTCGCTGGCGTCATCGTCGCCATTTGGCTGGTCGACGCCGGGATGACCGGCTGGCTGCTGTGGCGTCGTTGACCACGGCAAGGGCCGGCCGGCCAATATCAGGACATCTTCCTGCGTTTGGGTAGTCGGTTTCGCCGGACGCCCGGGCAGATTACAATTTTCTTTGGCGACACCGACGATCGCCGTTGCCCAAAGGCGCGTTCTGTCCACCCTGGGGAATGCGGGGCTTGGCGGCGCCGGCGCGGATGGGGTTGACGGAACTTGCTGCGAGGGCCAAGGGGCTGGGGCTGGCTCCATGGTCAGCATCGCCGGCTCGACGTTCGATGCTATCCCAAGCAAGACAGGAGGATGAGCGCAGATGAAAGTACTTTTGATCGAAGACAACAGCCAGTGCGCTGATTTCATTATCCAGGGATTGCAGCAGTCGGGCTTTCAGGTGCTCCACAGTCCGGATGGCTTGGATGGCCTGTTCAAAGCCCGCACGGAGACGTTTGATATCGCGGTGATCGACATCATGCTGCCGAAACTTGACGGACTTGCGGTCATTGAAGAAATCCGGCGGGCCAAAATCAAGGCTCCCATCATCGTGCTTAGCGCCCGGGATTCAGTGGAAAGCAAAGTCAAAGGGCTGGAAACCGGCGCGGATGACTATCTGGCCAAGCCGTTTTCCTTCTCCGAACTGCAGGCGCGGATCTATGCTCTGCTGCGACGGGCGGGCGGTGAGAACGAGCTGTCCGTGCTGCGCCTGGAAGATCTGGAGCTTGACCTTTTCGGACACCGCGTCGCCCGGGGAGGGAAAAAGCTTGATTTGACCGCATTGGAATTCAAATTGCTGGAATATCTGCTGCGGAACAAGGGAAGGGTTGTCACCAAGACCACCATTCTGGAACATGTCTGGGAATACGGTTTTGACCCGCAGACCAATGTGGTCGAGGCGCAGGTCTGCCGTCTGCGGGAAAAGCTGGACAAGAATTTTGCACGCAAGTTGCTCAAGACAGTGCGGGGATTCGGTTATGTTCTGGAATAAGTTGGCACCCTTGTTCGATACGGTCCGGGCGAAGGTGTGCGGCATCAATGTCGCCCTGATCCTGGTGGCGTTCCTGCTCAGCTTCGCTGGGATCTATTTCTTCCAGCGCGATTATCTGCTGGGGGAAATGGAGGAGAAAATCACGATTTTCAGCAATGAGTTCGAATACGAATATCTGACCGGTGACGAAGAGATACCAGGGGCGGTGGTCATTCAGACGCAAGCGGTTGCCATCCCCGATTTCGCGGCCGTCGCCATCCAACGGCACCGCCCGGGAGTGACCGTTGTGTTCGCCTGCCTGAGCATGAGTCAAACGGGTGAAAATGCCATCACGGCCATTGCCGAGGCCGGTGGATTGCTTTTCGAGTACATGGTCACTCCCAGCCGCATCGAGGAACGTGAGCTGACGGCGAGTTTGCCGGCCCGGATCGCCAGCATGAATGAAGAATTCAATGAGGAGTCCTACGGCGAAGACGACCAGCAGGTGTTTTTCCTGTTGCTGTCTGCCGACGGGCGGATGCTCGCCCATTCCCGGCAAAATCCCGACGAACTGCGCTTTCTGGCCAAGCCGGTTCATCCCCAGGCCGGCAAAACCTGGCTGACCCGTCATCGTCACGGGGAGCATACGGTCATGGCGCTCTACAAGCGTCTCTACGACGGCAACCTCCTGGTGATCGCCGGCAATCTGGCGGAAGCGGAACGCAATCTGGCCTACCTGGCGAGCATCTTAGGCATCGTCATGGCTTTCATGCTGGTGGTCAGCCTTGCCGGCAGCTGGTTGCTGGCCGCCATGTTTTTGAAAGGGCTCAGCCGGGTCAAAAATACCGCGGCGCGCATTGCGGACGGCGACTTCGGGCAAAGGGTGGGAATGGGGCGCGAAGGCCGGGAAATCAACGATCTGGCAGTCGTCTTCAATGACATGGTCGACCAAACCGAAAAGCTTTTGCGTGAGCTCAAAACCGTTTCCGACGACATTGCGCATGACCTTCGGACGCCTTTGACAGCCTTGCGGGGGAGAGCCGAACTCGCTTTGACCAGTGGCGATGGCGCCAATCTTCCCATCCAAGTGCTGGAGGGCTGCGACCACCTCCTGGGCATCATCAACACCACGTTGATGATCTCCCAGACCGAGGCGGGCCTTTTTCCCGCCAGCCGGGAAGGTCTAGACCTGCTGGAAGTGGCGCAGCAAACAGTCGATATTTTTCTGCCCACGGCGGAGGCGCAGGGCATCACCCTGAAATTCACTCCCGCCCCCAAAGTGAGTCTTCTGCCGGCCAACAGGACGGCCATGCAAAGGATGCTCGGCAATCTAGTGGACAACGCCATCAAGTTCACCCCGCCCGGAGGCCGGGTGGAAATCCGCATCACGGAAGAGGCCGGAAAGCTGTCTCTGCTGGTGTCCGACACCGGAAGCGGCATTCAACCACAGGACAGGGAAAAGATTTTCAAACGTTTTTATCGCGGTGACGGCAGCCGCTCGACCCCCGGCAGCGGCCTTGGCCTGAGTCTGGTCAGGGCCATCGTCATCGCCTGCGGCGGCACCATCGAGGTGGAGAGCGCCCCGGGGGCCGGAACCACTTTCCGAGTGGCCTTCCCCATCACATCGCCGGCAACCGGACAAACACCGGCCCACAACGCCAAGCCGGCGACGCCGGGAACGCAGCGCGTTTTCTAAGCGCTTTCAAGCACTCCGACATTATCAGCGGTTGCTGTCCAGACGGAAGGAGACGGCCAGCAGCCCTGCCACCAGCCAAGCCAGCAACAGGGTGACGATGGTGTGTGACAGATAATGGTTGCCGGCCAGCATTTGATACGTTCCCATCAGAGAGCCGGCGGCCAGGGCAACCATCAGGCCACGCCGCCGTCCCGACCGGCTCAAGGGGGCATATGCCAGGCCGAACAAAGCATAGCCCCCGGAGGCGTGCCCGGCCGGCCAGCCCCGGTAGCGTTTTTCCCCGGCATGACGCGGTATTGACTGCCAGACGGTCCGATAGGGAATGCCGCCGCCGTCGTAGCGGTCAATCTTGCGTGGATAGGCCACGCCAGTATGCGCTTTGAGAATGGCCACCAAGGAAGGAATCAGGGCCAGGCAAAGCAAAACATAAACGAGGCGTGGCCGGTTCCAAGGGCAGGTAAACCGGCCCCATCGCTGGCGGATGGTCAGCAGAAGCAGCGAACCGGCAAAAATTCCCAGCAGGAACTTAGGGATCACATAGAAAGTCAGGCCGGAGGCGCTGTGCTTGTCAAATGCTATCAGCCACTGCCGGGAGTCCAAGTCATAAAAACAGTCCTGCACCCACAAATCAAAGGGGATCCATTCCCCCGCCGCTACAACCAGCAGCAGGAGTCCGAGGGGTAGGACGGCGCGGTAGAATAACCCGCCATGCCGTTGTGTCCGTCGAGGCACTGTCTTGCTTTCTGCCTGGTCAGCCGCAACGGATGACGTCGCCGGCGCTGGCATGCCGCAACCTTCACGTTTTTCGGGCGCCGGATTAATCATCGTCGTCATCGTCGTCGTCGTCATCGTCGTCATCGGCTCCCTGGGCTTTGGGGATGAATCGGTCTGCATCCTGCTCAAACAGGACGGATCGCCTTGCCCCGTTGCCATCGCGGGTTTTGAGATCGTAGAACAGGATTGGTTTGGAGAGTTGTCGAAAAGCCCCCAGACATGGGGCACACAGGATTTCGTGTTTTTCGATCGTCGCCACCTTGTGGCCGTTTGCTGTCAGCTTGGACATTTCAGCCTTGAGCGCCGCCGGAACAGCGTCCACTGCAACTTTTTCTTCGGTTTCGATGATGTTGCCATCGTCTGTGATTTCGGCTTCAATGACGCGGCCGGGCAAGGATATGGTCACGTCAAAGACGCGGATGTTCCGTTCACGTTCCACTTCCACGTCCCGGATGGTGCATTCAGGATATTTGGCGTTGATCACTGCCAGGGCGCCATCGGGCAGTTTGACGGCCGCCTTTTCCGCCTGGATGGTGAACATGGCCGTCAGTGCCAGGATGATCGCGGCCGCAATCCGTGTTTGTCGCCACTGGTGATGCATGTGCGTTCTCATGATTTTTCCTTTTTTACGGTGGGGGATGGATTGCATCAACTCCGCCTGCATGGATTCACTGCGTTCCGCACGTGCGTCGGCAACTTCCTTTCGGCGGCACGATGACAGCAAAACCTGATGCGGCGCCAATTTTCTTTTCGCGCTGACCCAATAGTATACTTCCGAAAACAACCAGGGCAAGACCAGAAAAAAAGATGATCGGTTTATCGCCCAGAACCGTGCTGGCGAAAAATTCCATCCGTTCCCGTCCGGTTTCGGCCGTGACATCAATGTGTTTGACCAGGATGGAACCATCCGCTTTGAAGTCCAATATCGCGTAGCCATACATGCGGTTGTCGGGATCCCGGATAACTTGGCCGCTGGAGGGCAGATGGACCAGCCGGATGCCGGCAAAGGTGCCTTCCATATACCGATGGATGTGACCAGTGACAATTAGATCTATCTTATACCCGGCGACAATTCCCCGAAAAATTTCTGCTTCCTCGGTTGGCAGGCAATGTGATGCTTTTGGCCGCAGGTCGACTGGCGGGACATGACAGAAAATGACGCAACGCCGATAACGTTCCCGTTGGCTGGAAAGGGTATGCTGGAGAAACAACCGCTGTTCTTCCGGCAGCTTTCCTGTCGCTGTGTTCAAGGCGATGAACAGGGTATCTCCATAGCTCCAGTAATAAAAATCCTGGCCGAAAAACCGGTGCCAGACTTCCAGGGAATTCGGGAGGCTGAGATCATGGTTTCCGGGAACCGCCCAGAAGGGGCACCGCATTTCCTCGCGCAATTCCGAAACCACATGACCATACTCGGTTTCCCGGGCAAACTCCATCATGTCACCAGTACAGATCGCAACGTCCGCATGGCTGCCGATGGATTGAACAACCGCCTCCATGGAGTCGACACGGGCGCCGAAGTCCCCGAAAGCCGCCATCCGGAAACGTGTTGCCATCGGGTGCAACGCGCGGCCGGCAGGCGGGAGAAAGGGTGGCAGATTGGTCGAAAACGCGGTGCCGGCGGTGTAACAGACCAGGCATATGCCAATTCCCGCCACCAGCAGCGCCACGGCCGCCACGCGGCGCAGCAGCCGTCGTTGCGCCGTCCGACGTGTCATTCTGGGTTTAGATTCTGTCATTGGCTTCCTTTTGGCGGCAGAGGAAAATCCGTCCCCGGCGCACGCATCTGGGGATGCTCATCAGGGTAAAGCCGGTCAAGGCCCAGCTGATGGCGCAAGGACGAGCCCTGATACAGAGCAATACAATCGGCCGGATCGCTTTCCATTTTGGCTTCCAGCCGTGAAAACGGCACCGTCAAAGACCATTTTTCGCAAGACATTTTCCGGACCGGCTCAAGGAAAGTCAAGATGCCCGTTTCCTCCG
>JAKLHU010000118.1 GCA_022709995.1 Verrucomicrobiota bacterium
GACGCAGGCGCCGCAGGTGCGGCGGCATAACATCGATGAGGTGGCGCTGGGCTACGGCGAGACCCAGGCCCGGGTTGAAGCCGCCCGCTGCCTGCAATGCAAGAACCAGCCGTGCGTGGCCGGCTGCCCGGTCAATCTGCCGATTCGGGACTTCGTCGCCGCCACGGCCGCCGGCGATTACAGCCGCGCCATCGGCCTGATCAAGAACTACAGTCTGCTGCCAGCGGTCTGCGGCCGCGTCTGCCCGCAGGAAAGCCAGTGCCAGGCCACCTGCACGGTTGGCAAGGTCCTCAAGGACGTCAACAAAGCGGTCGCCATCGGCCGCCTGGAGCGTTTCGTGGCCGACTGGGAACGCCGCCAGGGCAAGGCGCCGGCGCCGGCGGTCAAGCCGGCCACCGGCAAGAAGGTCGCCGTCGTCGGCAGCGGACCGGCCGGGCTGGTCGTCGCCGCGGACGTCCGCCGCGAAGGCCATGACGTCACCGTCTTCGAAGCGTTCCACAAATTCGGCGGCGTCATGCTGTACGGCATTCCGGAATTCCGGCTGCCGAAGGAGATTGTGCATCAGGAGGTCGATACCTTGCGGGCCATGGGCGTGAACCTGGTGCCGAATTTTCTGGTCGGGCGGACGCGGACGCTGACGGACCTTTTGGAGAAGGACGGCTTTGACGCGGTGTTCGTCGGCTCCGGCGCCGGCCTGCCGAATTTCATGGGCATCGAGGGCGAGAATCTGGTCGGGGTTTTTTCCGCCAACGAATATCTCACCCGGGCGAATCTGATGCGTGCCTATGAGAAGGGCCGGGCGGCGACGCCGATCGTGGAGTCGAAGAAGGTCGCGGTTCTGGGCGGCGGCAACGTGGCCATGGACGCGGCGCGCACGGCCTTGCGCCTGGGGGCGGATGAAGTCCATCTGGTCTATCGGCGCACGGAGAAGGAGATGCCGGCCCGGGTGGAAGAAGTCGCCCATGCCCGCGAGGAAGGGGTCACCTTCCACATGCTGCGCAACGCGAAGCGGATCCTTGACAATGGCGACGGCTTGGTCAAGGGCATCGAGTGCCTGTGCTACGAGCTTGGCGCGCCGGACGCCTCCGGCCGGCGTTCGCCCGTGGCCATTGCCGGCAGCGAGTATTTTCTGGATGTCGACACGGTCATTGTCGCCATCGGCAATGGCTCCAACCCCCTGATTCAGCAGACGACGCCGGGGCTGGAGTTCAACCGGCGCGGCAACATCGTCTGCGATGCCAACGGCCGCACCTCGCTGCCCAAAGTGTTTGCCGGCGGGGACATCGTGCTGGGGGCGGCGACGGTCATCCTGGCCATGGGGCAGGGCCGCCAGGCCGCGGCGGCCATCAACGAGCTGCTGCGCCAGTAATTTCGTTCCCGTAAATTGGATTGGAGAGGCATGGACAAGATCCGGCAAAAAAAGGCTTTCATCTGCGACATGGACGGCGTGCTTTACCATGGCAACGACCTGCTGCCGGGAGTCCATGAATTCATCGCCTGGCTGAAGGCCAATGACAAGAAGTACTTGTTTCTGACCAACAGCAGCGAGCGCTCGCCGCGGGAATTGAGCCAGAAGCTGCGGCGCCTGGGTGTCGACATCGACGAAAAGCATTTCTACACCAGCGCCCTGGCGACGGCGGCGTTTCTGGCCAGCCAGCGCCCCGGCGGCAGCGCCTACGTGATCGGCGAGGCCGGCCTGATCCAGGCCTTGTATGAAGTCGGCTTTTCCATGAACAACATCGATCCCGACTATGTGGTGATCGGCGAGACCAGGACGTACAGCTTTGAGAAGATCGAGAAGGCGGTCGTGCTGGTCCGCCGGGGCGCCAAGCTGATCGGCACCAACCCCGATTTGACCGGGCCGACGGAGCAGGGCATTGTGCCGGCGACTGGCGCGCTGGTGGCGCCGATCGAGCTGACCACTGGCTGCCGGGCGTACTTTGTCGGCAAGCCCAATCCGCTGATGATGCGTCATGCGCTGAAGGTCCTGGGATGCGTGCGGGAAGACACGGTCATCATCGGTGACCGCATGGACACGGACATCATTGCCGGCATTGAGTCGGAAATCGAGACGGTGCTGGTTCTCAGCGGGGTCACGTCCCGGGCTGACCTGAAGCATTTTGGCTATGCGCCATCGCATGTCCTGACCGGCGTCGGCGAGATTCCGGCGCCATAGGCAGGGGCCGTCCGCCAAGCCCAACCGCGGCTCGGGCGGCCATCCCCTGCGGCCTTGACCGCATCGACACGGCTGTCCATGGCGCCCTTGTTATGAACCGCGCCTTTCGCGCACCACAAACAAGAACTTCGTCTCTCGCGCATGGCAACATGTGGCGCCTCTCCTTGCGCTCGTCGCCGATGCCGAACGTCGTCTCACGCGCGCGACAAATATTGGATGGTGGCCCCTTTTGGGTGGGTGGGCTTGATTTCTGTGACCCGAGTGAAAGGTAGCCTTCGTCGCGGTCTTTTTCCAACGGCCTTTTGCAGTTTCATCGTGATTTTGTGCCTGGCCGGGCTTTTGGATGTCGACTGGCATGGCGCTTTCCGTGGAATTTGCTTTTCCTGCTCCAAAGTCATCGCGCCCGCCGCGCGGCGTTGCCCGACGCGAAGCGGGCCGGGGCAGCCGGCGCTGACGGCGATGGGACGAATGGGACGAATGCTCTTCACTTATGCATAACTCTGGCTGGAAGCATGGGACTTATAGGACGACGGCATAGGACGTATGGGACGTATAAGACGTATGGGACGGCACATAGGACTATGGGACGAATATGCCTTCGGGCGATTTCCAAACCCCAAGTGCGCATTGGTTCCATTGTCCCCGTTGCCGTCTATAGTTCCCATACGTCCTATCTGCCGTTCCATTTCATTCCATCGGCAAAGTGCTTCCTGCAGCCGCCAACAAGACCCCTGGAAAGGAGCTTTGGTCCATCGTCCATGCCGCTTGCTCGCCGGCGAAAGGCAGATGGCCTTTTCGGCGGCGGCGCTTTTCCTGCCGGCGCGTTCGCAATTGCGGCAGGGCGGATATATTTTATGACTATTGGCAGTGGTGATTTTTTCAGAAGCAGGCGTCGATTCACAAACCAGGAAAGGATTTCCATGAGCGCAGCATACCGTCGAATTGTGCTTTTTGTCTGGCCGGTCATCATTCTTTCGGGGTGCCTGTCCGGATCCGCTCCGACGGTGTCTTCCCCGGAGGATCCGATTCCCGGCCGCCGTTTCTACCGGCAACGGTTGTCGGATCCGTCGACACGGGCGCAGACCCTTCGGGAAGGACTGCATTCCCCGGACCCGCTGATCCGGAAGAACGCGTTGTACGAAACCATTGCCGAGCGCGGTCTGGACGGCTTGGCTGACATCGAGCATCTCACGCGCGACCAGGACCCGCTGGTGCAAAAACTCATGCTGGATTATGTCAAAACCATTTCCGACCCGCAGCTGCGCAGCCGGCTGGCCCAGGACATCGGCGCGCACTCCGCCGACCCGGCCGTCCTGAAAGCCGTCAACAGCTTGATTTCAACCTTCAATTACCATCGTCCGAACATGCGCCTGAAGGACAATCCCACCTGGGACCACGAAATCGAGACCCTCCAGACCATGACTTTGGCCGACGACACGTGGAAAATCCTCGCCGACCCGGTCGAGAACGGCCACGAGAAAAAGTTTTTCGCCGTCGACTATGACGACCGCGACTGGAAGCCGGTCCGGGTCGGCGGCTGGGAACACCAGGGCCTGGGCCCGTATGACGGCGTCGCCTGGTACAGGATCACGTTCACTGCGCCCGCCAAGGGCCAGGCCAATGCCGCCGAGTTGCATTTTGGCGCCGTTGACGAAGTCGCCTGGGTGTGGTTGAATGGCACCTATGTCAGCCAGCACGATCTCGGCGCCGACGGCTGGGATATCCCCTTCGCCCTGGACATCACCCCCGAAATCAAGTGGGGCGAGAAAAATCTCCTTGTGGTCCGAGTCCTTGACAGCGCCCAACAGGGTGGAATCTGGAAACCCGTCACCTTGCATGTCCTGAAATAAAACAACCGGAGGGCGCATGCGCCGGCGGTCACGCCCCCCGCGGCGCCTCCCCTTGACAAAGGACAGCAGCTGGTAAGATTGTGCTTTGCTTCTCAAACCCTATTCCAAGGAAAATAACCATGTGTTCATTTTACCATTTGCGGCGTCGTGTCGCGTTGTTCCTGCCGTTGCTGCTTGCCGCGTTGGCGACGGCCGCGCCCACCGTAACTTTGGTGGCGGAATGGGACTTCAGCCGCGGTTCCATCGCTTCGGTGGACGGCAAGTTCACCGGCACGCTGCGCGGCGCCACCCAAGTCGTCGACGGCCATCTCCTGATGGCGCCCGGTTTTGAGGACAAGGGCGAAGGGCTGCTTCTGGACAAGGTCTATTCCGAATTGACGCCGGCCGAGGGCTTCCGCCTCGAAATCACCTTCCGGCCCCGGACGGAACTGCGCGCCGAACAGCCGCAGCAGCTGCTTTGGGACAGCAAATACCTCTTGGCCGGAAACTACCAGAACGCCCAGGGCAACCACGCCGGTTTTGCCGTCGCCTTGGTCCATGGCGGCGGCGATGTCTTCCCCTACGTCTGGCTGGGGTTGGGGACGGCGACCAAGGTCTGCGCCGGCCAGCAGGTGTCTCTCGCCTTGGGCCAGCAGCACACGATCGCCGTGGCTTATAACGGCGCCAGCCGGCTGGAAATCAGCCTTGACGGCACCTCCAACAAGACGTTCACCTTCACCGGGGGCGGTCCGGTGGCGCCCGCCATCCGGCCGCCTGTCATCGGCGACCGCTGCGGCTCGACCCACAACCGTTTCAACGGCGGCATCGCACGGGTGAAGCTGACGGCGTATCCGACGGAACCGCTCATCCTGACCCTGCCGGGCCGGACGGCGTTCGTGCGCGGCGAGTCGCCGGCCGTCCTAGGCCTGCAATTGGCCAACCAGGACAAGGCAGACCTGACGGCGATAACGGCGCACGTCGAATTCACGGGTCCGGCGGCGAAGCTGCTGCCGGCCCGCCGGCTGGAGGTCGGCGCTCTGGCCGCCAAGAGCAGCCGCACCGTCGAACTGCCGCTCGAAACGCGGCTTCGCCCCGGCAAATATCCTTTCACGGTCACCGTGACCAGCACTGGCCGGCAGGGCGAGGCCAGCTTGACGGGCAATTTTGATTTCACCATCGGGCCGCAGCTGCCGCCGGACTCCATGCCGGTGCTGATGTGGGGCGGCGGCAGCCCGGTCGAGGTTGTCCTCGACCACGGCTTTACCCACGATCTGAATGGCTTTGCCTCGCGAGTCCTGTACAGCACCGACCTGGCGGACACGGCGCTCGCAGCCCAGCGCTCCCTGGACGACTATGTCGCCTCCGGACTGCGCCGGGCTTCCTACTTCACCCTCGCTCACGACAAAACCCTTACCGACCGGTTTCCGCGGTTGCGCCGGGACGGCACGGTGGTCCCCCGCAACGCCGAGGCGTCGAACCCCGAATACCAGGCGATCTTAGGCGACACCGCCGAGAAGACGGCCCAGATCCTCAAGGACCATCCCGGCTGCGACGCCTTGCTGATCAATTCCGAGGTGCGCGACTCGACGGCGCCGTCGTTCGGAAACGTCGAGCCGGCGGCCTTTCAGGCGTTTGCCGGCTATCCCATTCCGGACGAAGTCATGACCAAGACCGCTCCGCACTACTCCCGGGTCATGGACTTCCCGCTCGGCCGGGTCATCAGCCCGGACCACCGGCTGCTGGTGTATTATCGCTGGTTCTGGAAGCAGGGCGACGGCTGGAATCCGGTCCAGACCCTCGTCAACAACGCCTATCACAAGCATATCAAGCGGCCGTTCTGGACCTTCTTTGATCCGACGGTGCGGGTGCCGCCGGTCTGGGGCAGCGGCGGCAATGTCGACTATGTCAGCCACTGGACGTATGCCTATCCCGACCCTCTGCGGACCGGCAGCGTCACCGACGAGCTGCGGGCCATGGCCGACGGCTGCCCCGGCCAGGACGTGATGTCCATGACCCAGATCATCTGCTACCGCAGCGGGACGGCGCCCCAGAACCGGAATCCGGATCCCACCCCGGCCTGGGCCCTGGAGCAGCCCGAGGCCAAGTTCATCTCCCTGCCGCCGGATTCCCTGCGGGCCTCCATCTGGGCCAAGATCTCCCGGCGCGTCCAGGGCATCATGTTCCATGGCTCCGGCTCGCTCTGGGGAACGCCCAGCATCGGCTCCTATTTCACCACCAACCTGGAAACCGGCGTCATGCTGAAAAAAGTGCTGGGGGAAGTCGTGAAGCCCCTGGGGCCGACGCTGAAACGAATCCCGGAGCGTCCCCCGCAAGTCGCCATTCTGCACAGCTTCGCGTCCAGCGTCTTTGCCGGCCGCGGCACCTGGGGCTGGCAGGGCTGGCTCCTGGACGCGCATCTGATGCTGCAATGGGCCAACCTCTCGCCGGCTGTCATTTATGAGGAAAAAATTCTCCGTGACGGCTTTGGGGATTTGAAGGTCCTTTGTCTTTTCCATTGCGACGTGCTGACGACGCCGGTCTTCGACGCCATTCGCGCGTTCCAGTCCGGGGGCGGCGTCATCATTGCGGACGAGTTCCTGGTCCCCGGAATTGTTCCTGACATCCTGGTCAAGGCGTATACGCGTCCATCCGAGGCTGAGCAGGCCAAGGCCGAGTTACAGGCCATGGCCGCCGATCTGCGGTGTCACCTCGCGGGCCGGTCGATCTCGTTGCACCGGCCGGGACTCCACACCCGTGTCCGGCGGGAGTTGCGCCGGCGGCCGCGGACCCGACGTCTGGCGCTGGGGCTGTCCATCGCCGCGGCGGCGGTC
>JAKLHU010000119.1 GCA_022709995.1 Verrucomicrobiota bacterium
CCAAATGGACCAGAAACGCGCCCGTCCCGTCGGGAATTCCCTATGAAAGCATGCCTTACCATAAGTTGAATCAGCCGAATTTCCATCGCGAAGAAGTAAAAAAGCCGGCGGCCATAGCTCTTCCGCCCCCGGCACCGAGACCGGCCCCGAGACCGCTCCGAACCTTAGAATTTCTTCCGGCGGGGCGGTTTCCCGGCCGGGGACAAAAGGCTCAGTTCAAGCTCGCCGTGACCTTGCGCGGCTTTGCTCCCGCGACCGCTCAGTTCCAACACCGGATATTGCCCTTTGCCGACCTGGATGTAACCTTGGCGGCACAACGCATCCAGCAGTTCTTCCAGATGACGTTCACCGCTCTTCCGCATGGCGCCATAGGCCGGATGGGCCGTGAGCACGGGACTCTCGTCCTCCAGTCCCATCAGCATGGCCAGGAAGCGCCGCCGGCCAAATTGACCGTCAATCGATTCCAGGGCAGCCAGAATGCGAAGGCCGTCCCGTTGTTCCGCGGGCGTCGCCGGCCGGCCCGCATCGACATGTTTGCCGGCGCCGCTGCCACAGACATCGCAGCAGCCGCAGCTCCAGGAACCGATTTTTTCGCCGAAGTAACTAATGATAAAGGCCTGCCGGCACGTATGGCAGCGGCAGTACTCGCGGACCAGCTCCAGGCGCTGTTCATCCACCCGGCGCTTGCGGGCCAGGTCCGGCAGATCCACGTTCAGTTCCGGGGTCTGGCCGGCCGGGGTCAAGGCCAGCACTTCGCCTGATTCATCCGGAAGCCAGTCGAGCACGTCGCCCTGGAGATAATCGAGGACACGGCGAACCTGGTCGAGGCGCAGCCCGCTGATGTCGGCCAGTTCGCCGGGATGGCCATGCCACTCTTGCAGATCGCGGGCCTGCAAATAGGCCGCGACCGTCGCCACCAGCAGCGACCGCTGCGTCTGCACGCCGGCATGCTCGCGGCAGAGCTTGTCCAGACGGCCGCGAAATGACAGACGGCCGCTGCCGGAGGCCCGCACATACGTCCGCTGCACGATGCCCAGGCGTTCCAGAATCCGGGCGGCGGCCTGGACCTGCCCCAGACTCTTGGCCGCCGGCAGCGTCGGCCAGACCAGCTCCGGCTGCCAGGCGCAGGTCGAGCCGTCGCCGCGCGCCTCCTGCAGGCGCAGATGGCGATGCAGGCCGACCAGCAGCTCCGGCGGCGGATTGTTGAGCTCCAGAAGATATTGCTGAATCAGCAGGTCCGGATACGAATCCAGCAGGATGCACTGGGAGCGGGCCCCGTCGCGGCCGGCCCGGCCGGCTTCCTGATAATAGGCCTCCAGACTGCCGGGCATGTTGTAGTGGATGACCCGCCGCACATCCGCCCGGTCGATGCCCATGCCGAAGGCGTTCGTCGCCACCAGCACCGGACAGGCGTCGCGGATGAAATAATCCTGGGCGGCCTTTCGGGCCTGGTCCGTCATCCCGGCGTGATAATACTGCAGATCAAATTGACCGGCAAGGCCCTCGGCCTCCTTGCGCGAAGACGTGTAAAGCAACGTCGGCTGCGGCTCCCGCAGCAGCCGTTCCACCACGGCCTGCTTGTCCTTCTTCCCCCGGCACGGCAACACCGACAATTCCAGGTTGGGGCGTTTGAAGCCGGACACCACCTCGGCCATCGCCGGACGCCGCAGCTGCGTCCTGATGTCCTCGCGAACGGCCGGCGTCGCCGTGGCGGTAAACGCGCACACCTGCATCTGCCGCAACACCTCGCACTGGCTCCAGATCATCTGGTAGTCCGGGCGGAAGTCATGGCCCCACTGGCTGACGCAATGGGCCTCGTCGACCACCACCAGATTCGGGCGGACGCCGTCCAGAAAATGCCGGAACGACGGCACTTGAAAACGCTCCGGGGCGACATAGAGGAATTTGACCTGCCCGGTGGCAACGGCCCGGAAGGCGGCCTCCTGTTCCGCCGGCGGAATGGCGCTGTTGACGCAGACGGCCGCCAGCCCGCGCGCATTGAGGGCGTCGACCTGATCCTTCATGAGGGAGATCAACGGTGAAATCACCAGCCCATAGCCGGGCCGCATCAGCATCGGCAGCTGGTAACAGAGCGACTTGCCCGCCCCGGTCGGCATGATCACGCACAGCTCCTCGCCCTCAAGAACGCGCTCCACGACCTCGGCCTGAGATTCGCGGAAGTCGACAAAGCCGAAATATCTGTTCAATGCGTCCTTCATGCCACTCTTTCCGCCGCCCCTCGCCGCCGCTGCCGATGCCGACCGCCGCTGGCCCGGGCCATGCCCGGCTGGATGACCTTTCCCCGTGTCAAACGCTCACCAAACCAAACGACAATCCCGACTCCCGGCGGGCGGGGCCAACGCCGCCATCAACCGAACAGACGAGGATTGGCGGTCAAGCCGGCCGTGGCAATCGCCGTCACCCGTCGGCAGTCACACAACCGGCAGGACGCATCGCCAAAACGCAGGTCGGCGATGGCGCCGCCGGAACGCAGCGCCGGCTCCAAAAGGGGGAATTTCCGCGAACTGCCCACGATGGACCGGGTTGGCGGCGTCGGCACGAACCGGCCCTCAGCGTCGTAGACCGCCAAATCCATCTTGATGAGGGCCGGTTCGACGGTGCCTTCCAAAGCCCAGTCCGTGACTCCATGCAAAAAGGTCATGGTGTCCAGTCCGACGCCGACCAGCAGGATTTTGGCCTGACGGTCAACCAGTCGGTGCCAGGGAGAATGCCGCGCACAGCCGGAGGCGCAGTCCTCGTGGCCGGCCGTGAAGGCGATGCTGTCACGACCGTAGGCCGCCACCGAATGGGTCGGATGCAGAGAGCGGACGACGCCCGGCCGCGGCCAGAACCGATTTGGCAGCAGACCGATGCACGCCAACGTCCGGCCAGCTTCAAAACGGCGCGTCTCGCCTGGCGCCACCTGCCTGGACAGGCAGTATTCCGGCTTCATCGTGCAAGCCTGGCAAGTCGGCCGGGAGGGGTCATAGACGTGCGGCAGGGTGTACGTCAACGTGGGCAGGACCAAAAGACCGGCCGGACCCAGGTAATCCATCAGCGCATCCAGAACGCCATCCGCCCCGCCTTCGACGGCGCCGATGCTCCGCATGGACGAATGCACCAGAACCGTGTCCGTCGGCAAAATGCCGCCGGAACGCAATTGCGCACACAGAGATGCCTTGGTATGCATGTTGCCAGATTCCCGCCGAAAGCGCCCTTGCCTGCCCGTCCTGCCCGAAAATCGCCCGCCCGGTTCGCTATTTCCCGGGACGAATCCCGCCGCTGCCCGGGCCGTTCCGCCCGGCGCCTCCCCTCATTCAGCCACCAGGACCATACGGCCGGCCTCGGGGTGGACCTCCCGTATCCGCACCGGCAAGCGCTGCCCGACCTGCAGACGACTGCGACACATCAGGACCCCGCGCTCAAGATACGTATCCAGCTCCGCCAGCACAAAGCTGCCCTCCACCCGCACCACCGTCGCCGGCATGACCTCGCCGATCCGGTTGCGTTGCAGGAATGCCAGCAGCCAGTAGTGGTTGGCTTCGCGTTCCAGGGCCCGGTTCTGCCCGGCGGTGCGGTCGACGTTGTCCAACACCGCAAACAGCTCCTCCTGGGTGTACGGCGGAGCCTGGCCGCGCAGATGCGCCGCCAGCTGCCGCTGAATGACCAGGTCGGCATACCGCCGCAACGGCGAACTCACTTGCGTGTAAATGTCCAGACCAAGCCCGAAATGCGGCTGTGGGCAAGTCGACAGACGAGTCCGTTTCATCCGCTTGATCTGCTGGTCAAACAGATGCGGTTCGTAAACCTTGACGGCTGTCACCGGCTCGCCCGGCGGATCCTGCGCCCGGTAGATCACCGGGATGTCGCAGCGCACCGCATAGCGCGCCGCCAAATGGTTGGCCAGAATCATGAATTCGCTGACCAGCTGATGACTGGGCGTGTCCTGGTCATCCGGCGTCACCGTCACTTCGCCGCCGCGCACCCGAATCTTCAACTCCGGACGATTGAACGTCACCCCGCCGGACGCTTCCCGCTGCTCACGGCGCTTCGACGCCAAAAACAGCAAGTCGCGCAATGACGCGGAGACGCTGTCAGAACCGCCAGCCAGGAGCTGGTCGGCCTCGACATAAGTCAACCGCCTTCCCACCCGCACCACCGCGGGCGCAAAGCTCCACGTCGTCATCTCGCCAGCCGCGGTAAAGCCAATTTTAAAACTCAGCGAGGGCCGGTCCCGGCCCTCGACCAGGCTGCCCAGGTCGCAACCGACCCGTTCCGGGAACATGGTGACGGTCGTCGTCGGCAAATACAGCGACAACGGGCGTTCGACCGCCGCTTCATCCAGGCAGTCGCCCTTGTGGACGACGTGTGCCGGATCGGCGATGTGCACACCCACGACAAAGCCGTCGTTGTCGCGGTGGCATGACAACGCATCGTCGATTTCACGCGTTTCCGCGTCGTCGATGCTGAACACTTCCAGGTCAACGTGGGAGTCGCGGTCCTCGTCCTGGACGGTCAAGGTCAAGGTCTCGGCATACGCCAGCACGTCGGCCGAAAAACCGGCATGGATGCCATTGACCAGGAGGAATTCATCCGCCTCGGCCGGCAGGCGGCCCGTGACTTTGAGCAGCTTGATGGCGGCTTCGCGGGCTGTCATCTTGGCCCGGGCGGCGCTGAGCAGATTGACGGCTTCGCCGGCGAAGCCGCACAGCAGATAGTCGGCGCTTTGCCGGACAAAGGTCTCCTGCTCCTCGGGCACGGCGATGTGCTCGTCACCCTGATGCGACAGGACGCCGTCAAGCCACAGCCTGGTCCTTTCCCGCACCGCCGCGCGCGCCGCCCGCGCACCGCGCAGACGCAGGATCTCCTCGACCTCCTCCGGCCGGCGCGGGGAAATCGCCAGTTGCTGGAATTTGAAGCGGAGATTGTCCGCCAGCAATTTTCTCGCCATGGCGGAGATGCGGACGGGCGTGGCGGCGCCGAAATATCCGGCCGTCAACGCCTCGAGATCGTCGCCGCCGCCCTGTTCCAGAATGTCCTCCCACAGCAGCTCCACATCGATCTCGGCCATGACGTCGATGATCTCCGCCTGGATTTCCGCCAGCCGATTCAGGGGTTTGGCGGAAGCGGCGCCATGACTGGTCAGCACCTGCTTGACCGCCACCCGGTCCGCCTGTTCGCCGACGCCCTTGACTTGCAGACGGTCAGAGCCGGTCTTGACCACCACCCCCAGGCACATCTCGTTACGACCCCAATAATCAACAATCGTATTTTCAAAATAATCCATGCTTGTCTAACCTGACCCTGTCTTGACCTCCGAACGTCCTCCCAAAACGCGACTTCTCTTCCCGCGGCTGTCGACGCCAAACCAACGAGAGCTTCGTCCGGCTTGACGGTCGCCGCCCCCCGGTCCCGAACGCAGAAACAACCGGCCTTCCAGCCGCTGCGCAACCCTGTTTGGGCCAGACCGGGGAGGACAGACTGCAAACACACGTACTACGTACTATAGCCGACCGGGCCGGTTTTTTCCCTCTGCCCGGCCGCTTTTTTCGCCCCCGAAACGGCGAAATAGCGCTTCGACAGCACGAAGACCAGAGGCGCCTGGAACCAAGAAGCCGGCCGGCTCGCCAGCGCAAGGTCCCGGTAATTACCCTCTCCGGGAAGGCAACCCTGGCGCCCCCTGCGGCTATTGCGGCGTGTGGCGCCGGCCAGCGCCACCCGCGCCCAAGCGTCCAATTGGGCGATGAATCCCTCGCCGCGGATGGACATGATCCCTGCCAACGGCAAAAAAAAGGTAATGTGCAGCAGGTGGCGATGGATTTTTGCTGTCAGCGACAGTCACCGGGTTTTCCGGTTGCCCCCTCCGGGCGTGGCGGTATGGTTCCGGCGCCCCCGGGTTCCCTCGCCCTACGGGCTTCGGTCACCCGGGGTTATGTTTGTCAAGCCCATCTGGCTGTCCGTGTTATGTCATCAAGAGAGTCATTTGCCATGCCAAGTTAGAGCCCGTCCGAAAAGTTGTCGACGACGCGCGTGACGCGGCATCAAGGGCTAAGAAACCTACCGCTTGCGTCGCCCTTTCTGCCGTCAACGGTTTTCCACCTTGCGTATCTTCCCTAGTTGTATCCTATCTTGAGTTTCATAGGAGCCTTACCGCAATGCCGGCAGCCTTTGCTGTCATGACGGCATGGAGACCGCTGTCCACGACACCCTCCCCGCGCGCGACCAATTTGGGTGGAGGTTCCCCCTTTGGGTGGGTGGGCTTGATTTCTGCGGACGACGGAAAAATAGCTGGACATGACGACGTTTGCCAACGCTTTTGTGCAGTATCATCTGAAATAGTATCTTCCCCATGACTTGAGCCCTCCGAACAGTCCCCAGCCTGGCGTCTGGCGTTTCTTCAGGGACATGAAGCCAATGCCCATGACGCGATGATCGGCAGCAACCTCCGTCGTTGAAAATCGGCGCCATCAGCGGATAAATCTCTCGACAAAGGCTTTTTGGACGGCCTAAGGCAAGGCCAAAGAAGGGATTTTCCCGGAACCGGCTTTCCCCCAGTTCACTTGCCGAACGTTGCCAAGCCGTGACCGTGTCCCGCCCAACCGTGGCGGACGCCGACGACGCCACCGGCGTGCTTTTTCCCGCTGGCGGCGCCCGGGGCGATCGTCGGGCTTTCCCGGCGGTCTCTTCGTCACCGCCCCGGCCCGCCGGCCCGCCGGCGGTCGGAAGTCTCCGGGAAGGCGCCGGGCAAATGCGTGACCGTCGCCAAATTCCGGCCGGCGTAGACGACCTCGACAATATCAAAGCGG
>JAKLHU010000012.1 GCA_022709995.1 Verrucomicrobiota bacterium
GCGGCCGGAACATGAAAATGGCCGACAAAGACCTGCCGGCCCGGACTGCGCCGGTCCTCGCGCTCGGCCCAGACGCGCACCGCCGTTTCCGGCAGGTTGTCGGCAATCCCGCGCGCTTCGCTGCTGAGCTTGCTCTTCACCCACGCCGTGATCGCCGGCGCCCACGGCGCCCACCGCATCGCCGCATAGCCAAACCGACTCTTGGCCAGCCATAAAATAAACGAATTCAGCGGTGACATCATCTGGATGCGGTCGCCGTGCAGAAAAACACAATCGCCCCGTGTCAACGCCAGCTCCGAAGAACAGCTGAAGTCCACGCCGTGATGACGATGGACAAAAAATTCATGGTTGCCCTCGACATAGGCGACGAAACGCCGCGTTTTCTGCCGGCGGCACCAATCCAGCAGGTCTCCGCCAAAGGCATTGGCGAAATTCGGCAGGGCGATCCAGAGGTCGACGATGTCGCCGAGGAAGACGACATCATGCCGGCTGGCGGCGATTCGCTCCAGCATGGCCAGAAAGTCGGCGGCGGCGGGGGTGTTATCCCGGATATGGGCGTCGGTGACAAGAATCAGCATAGGCTGGCAAGAACTCGCTCCCTGGATTTCCTGGTGGTCTACATCATAAGCAGGCTGATGGCCATGACCGCCATGCCGGCGATCAGGCCGACGATGCTGTCATGGCCTTCGCCATAGGAATGACTGGCCGGGATCAATTCGTCAAGGCTGATATACACCATGATGCCGGCAACGGTGCTGAAGGTGAACGCCATGAATTGCTCCGGAAGCGGCTGCCCCTCGGCCAAAAACAAGCGCAGGAGAACATAGGCGACGGCAGCGCCGACCGGTTCGGCCAAGCCGCTGGCAAACGAATACACCAGAGCACGGCCGCGGTTGCCGGTGGCGTAGTAGATCGGCACCGCAACGCTGATCCCCTCGGGGATGTTGTGCAGCGCCACCGCCAGGGCAATCGCCAGCCCCGTGCCCGGGTCATGCAGCGCCGCCACAAAGGTCGCCAGACCCTCCGGAAAATTGTGAATCGTCACCGCCAGGGCCGTGAACACGCCGGTACGGAGCAGTTTGGCCGGCGACCGGAAAGGCGCCGCCGCGCCGCCGGCCTTGCCCCCGTACGAATCGTCCCGGAGGGCGTCACGCTCCGATTCCGAAGGCCGCTCGTGCGGATTCTCCGCCGAGGGAATCAGCATGTCGATCGCCCCGATCAAAAAAATACCGCCGAAAAAACCGCCGACATTCAGCCATTGGCCCATGGTGTCGCCGTAATGCTCGACCAAAATCTCGCCAGCCCCGGGAAACAACTGAACAAAAGAGATGTACAGCATCACCCCGGCCGAAAAACCGGTGGCCAACGCCAGAAAACGGTAATTCGTCCGCGCCGCGAAAAACGCAATCAGACTGCCCAGGCCGGTCGCCATCCCCGCGAACAAAGTCAAACCAAATGCCGTCAGAACATTTTCCATGAGCCTGCGTCACTTCCGGGTTGAGTTCGCCGATTACGCCGTATCTGTACATGATAATATATAGGCTGGTTTGAGTTTTGCGGAAACCGCCAACGCCTTTTCAGGGAAACGAAGCGGCCGCGGCAGCCGATGATCGGCGGGCGCCAGCAAAAGCCCAACCGAAAATAGAGGTGATAGGACGGATGAGACCAATACTCCTTAGTTTAGGGATTTGGTCTGGCTTGGGCGACGGCAATGACCCAAGGGCATATTCTTCCCATAGTCCTATGTGCCGTCCCAGAAATCAGATACGTCCCATGCGTCCTATCACTTCGATGGCCCGTAAAACAGCGGATAGCGCCCGGCCAAGGCGCCACGCGGCGCCCCTGGCCCACCCTATGCCGGCGCCGCGCCATCGTCGCCAACGGTCAGTTTCGCCTTGCCGTTGGACAAATCCGCGACCTTGCGCGCAAACTCGGCGAACTCGCGGTCGCGCATCCGTCCCCGGATGTCGACGCCATCCGCGAAGGTCTCGGCAGTCACTTCCGCGCCTGCCTCAACGAGCAGACGGCGCACGGGCTCATAGCACGAGTATGGCACGTGCAAGGCAAACTCCGTCCTGGCGGTCAGTTCCGTGGTCGCGGCCTTGGCCAGGACCTCCTGCGCCGCTTCCGTATAGGCCTTCACCAGCCCGCCCGTGCCGAGCTTGACGCCGCCGAAATAACGCGTGATCGTCACCATGATGTTGGTGATGTTGCTGCCCTTGAGGACTTCCAGGGCTGGCCGGCCAGCGGTCCCGGGCGGCTCGCCGTCATCCGAACAGCCCATCACATTGGCGTTCGGGCCGACCACAAACGCATGCACCACATGGCTGGCGTCCGGACGCGACTCTTTCTGCGCGCGCAGACACTCACGAGCGCTTTCCGCGTCCGCCACCGCAAAGGCCTCGGCGATGAAACGCGAATTTCGAATGACGATTTCCGCCGCGGTCGGCGCAACCAGAATCAGCATGGATGTTCCACCGTCGACATGGAAAGACAAACGCCGATCCGGCTCGAACCGGCCAGCGCTTTGCTTACTTTGCCCCGCCATGCCGCCATATCAAGTCAGACCGAGTCATTTTGTAATCGGTCACTATTGAGAATTGAGCGATAAAGGAGACAACGTTTGAGCGCCTCAGGGCCTGAGGCGCCACCTTGGCGCGCCAGGCCACTAGGACCGCCATTATCAATGGGTGACCGATTACGTCGCTACGTCTTCTTCCGCGATGGCGGTTTGCAAACGGTTCCCGGCGAGGTAAAGTTATGGGTCGCGGCCACGACCGTGACCTGGTTCGACCCGGACGGTTCCGGCGCTTTGCCCGGACCCCCGTCCATTTCCCTTGCGGCAATCCTTTTCGACCGGCTCGGCAAGGGAAGCATTTGGATAGCGGCCGACGGTCGCGACCGACTTCGGCCCCGGACGGTTCCGGGGACGCCAAATCCTCCCCAACAGGAAACACCTATGCTCAAAGAAGATATCATGGCTCTGCAGACTCGTATTCAGAATCGGCTGGACGCCGCCGTCGCCGCCGGCGATGAGATCGGCTGCCAATTCGCGGCCTTCGTCGACGGCGAATTGGCGGTGAACGTCTGCGCCGGCTGGCTTGACGCCGGGCGCACCCGGCCGGTGGACGAGCAGTCGCTGTTTCCGGTTTTTTCGACCGGCAAAGGCATTGCCAGCACGGCTTTCCTCCGCCTGGTTGAACGCGGCCTCCTGACCTTGGACCAGAAGGTCGGCGAAATCTGGCCGGAATTCGCCAGCCATGGCAAGGAGGCGACCACGGTGCGCCACATCCTGCAGCACCGCTCGGGCGTCTGCCTGCGAACGCCCTACGATTGCATCGAACAAATTGCCGACTGGGACGAGATGTGCCGGCGGGTGGCGGCCGCGAAGCCGGTTTTCCCTCCGGGCTCGGCCACGCGTTATCAGACCATCAACTACAGCTGGCTGCTGGGGGAATTGGCGCAACGGGTGACCGGCAAGCCATTCCGGCAAGTCATTGAGGCGGAGGTGCTGCATCCGGTCGGCCTCCGGAATCTCTTCTTTGGCGTTCCGGACGGCGCGCTCTGCCGGGTGGCGCCGGTGATCCGCGGAACAGACATGCCGGCCATTCCGGAGCATCCGCCCTGCTGGGATTATTCCCTGGAGGAGATCATGAACAACCGTGTCATCCAGCAGGCCTGCCTGCCGGGCTTCAACTGTATAACCAGCGCCATCGACCTGGCCAAACACTATGCGGCATTGCTGGACAGCTGGAAGGCGCCGCGCGTGCTCAACCCGGCGACGCTCCGCGCCGCCCGGACCATGAGCCTGGCCCCGAACGACCCGAAGCCGTCCTCACCGGCGGCATGGAGCACGCACGGA
Source organism: Verrucomicrobiota bacterium (assembly GCA_022709995.1). Classification (GTDB taxonomy): domain Bacteria; phylum Verrucomicrobiota; class Lentisphaeria; order Oligosphaerales; family Oligosphaeraceae; genus JAAZKI01. The sequence goes on from JAKLHU010000012.1 coordinate 3,863, forward strand.
CTGGGCTATGCCGTTTCCGATCCGGACGAACAGGGCGTCGCCCGTCAGTTCGGCCACGGCGGCTACGGCGGCGCCACCGGCGCGGCTTGGGAGCCTGGCCAGCTTAGCTACGGCTTTACCGCCAATCTTATGCGCAGCACCGCCAACCATCGCTACGAAATTATCGATTTGGTCAAGCGTCAATGCCGGAAATCCTGATGACGCGGGTTCGCCATCGCCGCTTCGCCGCCAGCCGGCCAGCGGGGATATAGGATTAACAAGAAGAATGAGGCATTCCTGCAAGCGGCCGAGAGCCGGCGCTGAAAAACATGGAAAAGGAAGAAAAGCGATGACGACGCACCGGATCATCAAGCTTGGCACCGTCGATCTGGACACGGTCGAGAGCAATCCGATCGTGTTCCGGGGAAGACTTTATCGGTTTGAATATATTCGCCAGCGCTATCATGCCAATGCGCTCCATAATTCCTACTTCCGTTTTGTCGATGTGGAGGCGGGTGTCGCCGGCCGGCCTTTTGGCGTTGGCCTGCACATGGGAAACGCCTTTGTCTGGGACAACCGCGTCGTGGTGACGGCGGTGGAAGATTGGGGCAAGAAGCATTTCTATCAGCTCGAATCCGAAGATTTGGTCACCTGGACCGAGCCGCGCGTCATCTTGACCGGCGACGGATGGCAAGGCTACAACACGTCGCTCTGCCGGGCCGGCGATCGTTTCCTGCTGACCTTTGAGCTCGGCGCGCCGAAAGAGCTGGTCGGCAGGCCGTTCACGATGTTTTTCGCGGAATCGACTGACCTGCGGAATTGGACAGTCCTGCCGGGCCGGCATTTCGATCGCGACATCTACACGGGCGGCCCGATGCTGCGCTGGTTCAACGGCTGGTACTACTTCTTCTATCTGCATGCCTATGCCGGCGACAGAGGCAGAAACTGCTACCGCCAGCATGTCGCGCGCTCGCTGGATTTGCTGAACTGGGCCTGGAGCAAGTACAATCCGATTCTCGACTTCGGGCCGGATGACCAGCGGCCGGGCCGGGGTCACTTCACCCCCGCCCAGCTGGAAAAGCTGGCGACTGCCGACAATATCAATGTCTCCGATCTCGACATGTGCGAGTGGCAGGGCGGACTGTATATGGTCTACTCCTGGGGAAATCAGCACGGCGTCGAATTCCTGGCCGAAGCCAAGGTGGAAAACTGCACCGAACAGGACTTCTGCGAAAGCTTGTTCTGAGGCGCTGATGCCAAAATCCCGCGCTCCGTCACGCCATGTAGATGCCAAGCCGGCGGCGTTGCGTTTCGCCAGGACGGCAAGATCGCTCCATGCCCGTCGCTGCCGGTTGCATGCCTCGTGACGCCGCCGCCTCAAAACGGCGCGGCGAACCGATCATCCGGCCGACGCATCGTCTCCTTGGCTTTCGGCCGCTCACAGGCGCAGGCCGCCGTCGATTTCCAGAATTTTGCCGTTGACGAAGTCATTGCCGATGATGAAGCAGACGGTGTCGGCGATTTCCTGCATTTGCCCCAGGCGCCGCAGGGGGATTTGCGCGGTGATTTTTTCCAGAATCTCGGGTCGGATGGCGGCCGTCATTTCGGTTTGCAGATAGCCGGGGGCGATGGCGGCGCAGCGGATCTGGTAGCGGGCCAGTTCCTTGCTCCAGGTGACCGTCATGGCGTCGACGCCGGCTTTGGCGGCGGAATAGTTGGTCTGCCCGAAGTTGCCGCAGCGCGACACCGAGGAGATGTTGATGATGACGCCGCCGCCGCCGGCTCTGGCGGCCATCCGGGCGGCGGCGGCTCGTCCACACAGGAAAACGCCGGTCAGGTTGACGTGCAGGACGCTCTGGAAATCGGCCAGGGGCATGGTGGAGAGGACGCCGTCCTTGTTTTTCACCAGCAGGCCGTCACGCGTGATGCCGGCGTTGTTGACCAGCACGTCGACGGCCGGCAGACGGTCAAAAAATGCCTGGACGGCGGTTTCGCTGCTGACGTCGCAGGCGGCGCAGGTGAGGTGCGGCGAAGCGGCGGCCTGTCTGAGCCCGTCCAGGGTATCAAGGTTGAGGTCGCAGGCGTGGACGATGGCGCCCCGGGCGAGGAGCGCAAGGGCGATTTGGCGGCCGAGGCCACGGCCGGCCCCGGTGACGACGCAATGCTTGTCCGCGATGTCCATGGCTCCTCCCGGTGCTGGTGGTCAGTAGGTGTAGAACCCGGCGCCGCTTTTGCGGCCGAGCTGGCCGGCGGCGACACGGCTGGTCAGCGCCGCCGCCGGGCGATAGTTGGGATTGCCCAGGCTGTCGGCCAGCTTCGTCAGAATGTCGCAGCAGATGTCGAGCCCGATCAGGTCGGCGACTTGCAACGGCCCGGCCGGGTGCAGGGTGCCCAAACGCATGGCCGCGTCAATGTCGGCCGGCGTCGCGATGCCGGCGTCGACCAGCCTGGCCGCCTCGTTGATGAACGGCAGCAGCAAGCGGTTGACGATGAATCCCGGCGAGTCCTTGACGGTCACCGGCTCTTTGCCGCAACGCTTCAGCAGGGCGATGACACCGTCGGCCCGCGCGGCCGGAAAGGCCGGCGTGGTGATGACTTCGACCAGGGCCAGGCGGGTCGGCGGGTTGAAGAAATGGAGGCCGAGAAACCGTTCGGGGCGGGTGAGCGCGCTGGACAGTTCCGTGACGCTCAGCGAGCTGGTGTTGGTGCCGATGAGAGTCTGCGGCGAAACGACCCCTTCCAGCTGCCGATAGAGGGCCGTCTTGGCGGCGACGTCTTCAAAGATGGCCTCGATGACCAGGTCGGCGTCGGCCAGTTCGGCCAAGCCGGCCGCCGGGTGCAGGCGGGCTAAAATCTCCTCGGCCGCCGCCGCCGTCAGCGAGCCTTTTTCCACGCTTTTGGCCATTCGGCCGCGGATTGCCGCGACGCCTTTGGCGGTGAGGGCCGGGTTGACGTCCCACAGGCGGGTCGTAAAACCCTTTTCGGCAAACATCTGGGCGATGCCGCCACCCATGGTTCCGGCGCCGACGACGGCGATGACTGCGATATCCATGCTGTTCTCCTGTTGATTTTCCGGACGGGGCGGTTTCAGATGTTTTCGAGCAGCACGGCGACGCCCATGCCGCCGCCGACGCACAGCGAGGCGACGCCCAGCGCCGCGCCCTGGCGTTTCATCTGGTGCATCAGGGTGACGATGATGCGGGCGCCACTGGCGCCGATCGGATGGCCCAGGGCGATGGCCCCGCCGTTGACGTTGACGTTGACCGGGTCCAGGCCCAGTTCCGCCAGGACGGCCAGCGACTGGACGGCAAACGCCTCGTTCAGTTCCCAGAGATCGATGTCGCCGGTTTGCAGCCCCTGGCGCTGCAGCAGGCGACGGACGGCGTCCACTGGCCCCATGCCCATCATGTCGGGCGGGCAGCCGGTGCAGACCGCGTCGCGCAAAATCACACAGCCGGAGGTGTCGGCCAGGCGTGAACGCTCGGTGATCACGAGGGCGGCGGCGCCGTCGTTGATGCCCGAGGCATTGCCGGCCGTGACGGTCCCATCCGGCTTGAAGGCGGGCCGCAGCCGGGCCAGGACCGCCGTCGTCGTGTCCGGCCGCGGATGCTCGTCGCGCGTCACTACGATCTCGCTTTTGCGCTGACGCACGGTCACGGGGACGATTTCCGCCTCGAAGCGGCCCTCGGCGACGGCGGTGGCGCAGCGGCGCTGGCTTTCGGCCGCATAGGCGTCCTGGGCTTCGCGCCCGATCGCGTAGTGCGCGGCGATGTTTTCGGCGGTCAGTCCCATGTGGGCTTGGCTGAAGGCGTCGGTGAGGCCGTCGCTTTCGGCGCTGTCGAGGGCGACCGTGCGGCCATAGCCGGCGCCTTGCCGGAGGGCGGGCAGGAGGAACGGGGCGCCGCTCATGCTTTCGGCGCCGCCGGCGAGGACGGCCCTCGCTTCGCCGAGGCGGATGGCCCGCAGCGCCTGCAGCACCGCCTGCATGCCGGAGCCGCAGACCTGGTTGACCGTGCAGGCCGGCGAGCCGACCGGAACGCCGCAGCCGATGGCAATCTGCCGGGCCGGATTCTGGCCGAGGCCCGCCTGCAGGACATTGCCGAACAGCGTTTCGTCAATCGCCTCCGGCGCCAGCCCGGAGCGGGCCAGGGCGGCGGCGGCGGCGACTTGGCCGAGCTTGACGGCCGAGACGCTGGCAAGAGTGCCGTTGAGGCTGCCGATCGCCGTGCGGGCGGCGGCGCAAATCAAAGCTTGGTTCATGGCTTCTCCTTGGTCTTGAGTCACTTGAAGATGGCGGCCGGCATCTGCCGCAGGTCGGGGCTGACGGCGGGCTTGAAGGCCATGTGGTTGAAAATGTCGCGCTGCAGGTCAATCCCGGGAGCGATTTCCACCAGTTCGAGACCGCTGGCGGTCAGCCTGAAGACTGCCCGTTCAGTGATGAAGAGGACTGGCCGGTTTTTTTGCCGGGCGTAGTCGCCGCTGAACGTCACGTGCTCGACCGCCTGGACGAATTTGTCAAAGCGGCCTTCCTGGAGAATGCGCAGCGTGCCGTCGACAAAGTCCATCTCCAGACCGCCGGCCGTGAAGGTGCCGGCGAAGACGACTTTGGCGGCGTTCTGGGTGATGTTCATGAATCCGCCGATGCCGGCGATGCGCCCCGAGAACTTGCTGACGTTGACATTGCCGCGGGCGTCCGCCTCGGCCAGGCCCAGGAAGGCGACGTCGAGGCCGCCGCCGTCATAGAAGTCGAACATGTACGGCTGGTCGATGACCGCCTGGGGGAAGGTGGAGGCGCCGAAGCTCAGGCCGGAGGCGGGGATGCCGCCGATGGGGCCGGCTTCGACCGTGAAGGTCATGTCGCCAAGCTTGCCCTCTTCGTAAGCCGCCAGGGCAATGCCTTCGGGAAGGCCGATGCCGAGGTTGACCACGTCGCCAGGAGTGATTTCCGCCAGGGCCCGCCGGGCGATGGTGCGGCGCGGGCCGTTTTCCAGACTCGGCAGGGCCAGGGTGGCGACATCGCCCTGCCGAATGTAGTTCGGATTGTAGCGCTCGGCGAAAGTCTGCAGATGCTCGCCCGGCGGCGCGACCACGACCGCGTCGACGAAAATGCCGGGAATCTGGATGTTCTTGGGGTCGCGGCTGAAGTCGTCCACCAGGCGTTCGACCTGGACAATGACCTTCCCGCCGCTGTTTCTCACGGCGATGGCGATCGACAGCGCCTCGGCGGAAATGACTTCGTTTTCAAACGAGATGTTGCCGAAGCTGTCGCTGGAGGTGCCGCTGAGCAGGCCGATGTCGAGCTTGAACGCCTTGTAAAACAGCCATTCGCGACCTTGCAGATGCACCAGCTCGACCAGGTCCTCGACCGTGCGTTCGTTCAATTTGCCGCCGCCATGGCGGGGGTCGACAAAAGTCTGCAGGCCGACATGGGTCAGGCGGCCGGGAGTCCCGGACGCGATTTCCCGGAACAGCTGGCTGATCACGCCCTGCGGAAAATTATAGGCCTCGATGCGGTTTTCCAGGGCGAGGCGTCCCATGGTCGGCGCCAGGTTCCAGTGGCCGCCGATAACCCGCTTGAGCATGCCGTCGTGGCCGAAATGGTTGAGGCCGCGCGTCTTGCCGTCGCCCTGTCCGGCCGCATAGACCAGCGTCAGCGCCGATGGCGACCCATCGGCCAGATAGCGTTTCTCCAGTTCCGCGGTCAACAGTTCGGGGTGCGTGCAACCCACGAATCCGCCGGTGGCGACGGTCGCGCCGTCCGGCACCATTTTCACTGCCTCCGCCGCCGTCATTATCCTTGTCTTGCGCATGTTCTTCCACCCTTGTTAGTTGTTCGAAATCGAGGCGGCGCTCTGGTCGGGGGCACTTCGGTCTTGGCGAGGCAAAACCGTGTGCTTGGCGCCATGTGCTGTTGACATTGCCCTTCCACCGCCCCGAAGCGGAGGGAAAGCCGGCACGGGTTGCCGGGCGAAAGAATACGGGTATCGCTGATGTTGCCGAAATGCCGTCCTCCTGGTCAGAAAATACAATCCATTCATGGGCGAAAATTGTGTGGCTTGGTTCGGGATGTCGTTGTCTTCCAACAATCATGGCGGTGGCGATTTCCCCTGGCCAAGGTTGGTTTGGCACTGCGGACATGAATTTACTGTGCCGAACGCCGTATGCAAGCCAATCGGTCGGGTAAGCAAAGGGAACTGGTAATCGGTCACCCATTGATAATGGCGGTCCTAGTGGACAGGCGCGCCAAGTAGGCGCCTCAGGCCCTGAGGCGCTCAAGCGTTGACTCCTCTATCGCTCAATTCTCAATGGGTGACCGATTACGGGAACTGCAGTCCCTCATTTTTGCGGGAAGCAACCGGACAATTTTCGACAGCCAGGCGGAGGGCGGCACGGTCCCATGTCCGGGTGATTAGAACGCAACTATTTTCGATAAAGGACGTTGTGTCGATGGTTGGCGAGCACGGGCTGGGAGCTCGTGCCACCTCTTCCGTGCCGCTTTGCCGGCCGGCGTTCAGAAGGCAAAATGGTCCCACCCGGCCACGGCAAGTGGCCGGCCGGCGGGGTCCCACAGGCCGGCCGCGGCCGTGAACTCGCCCAGCCGCGTCAGCGGCGTGTCCGCAAACGGCCAGCCGGTAGTCAGGGACGGGACGCGCTCCGGCGGCACGGCGAAGATCAGCTCGAAGTCCTCGCCGTCCCCACAGGCCTGTTCCAGGGTCGCGCGACCGCGGCGCGGCACGGCGTCCAGGTCGAGGGTCAGGCCGACGTGGGAGGCGGCGCAGATTCTGGCGGCGTCGCGCAGGAGGCCGTCGCTGACATCCATCATGGCCCGGGCCAAGTGCCGCTGCGCCAGCCACTGGCCTTCGGCGCAGCGCGGCGTGAACAGCAGGTGATGCTGGCTGGCAAACGAATCGCCAAAGCACCCGGTCGCAAACAGCTGGTCGCCGGGCCGGGCGCCGGAACGCCGGATCACCTGGTCGGCGGCGACTTCGCCGAGGATCGTCAGGCTGGCGACGTCGTCATGGGGGGTGGCCGCGAAGTCGCCGCCGACCATGCTGACGCCATATTCGGCGGCGAGGGCGATGATGCCGTCGTAGAACTCCCGCAGCCAGGCTTCGTCGCGGTCTTTGGCGAAGGCGCCGGCCAGCAGGCACAGCGTCGGCGTCCCGCCCATGGCGGCGATGTCGCTCAGGTTGCGGGCCAGCAGCTTGCGGCCGGCCAGGCGCGGGGGCGTGGCCTGATCTCCGCGGCTGACATAGTGGCGGTCGCCGACCACCTGGTCGACGGCCAGCAGCAGCAGCCGGTTTTCGCCCCAGGTGATGGCGGCGCAGTCATCTCCCGGCGGGATGACGACGGCGGCCGGGAAGGCCGGCAGGCGGCGGAACAGGTCCGCAAAGAAGTCGTCTTCGGTCCTCATTGGGCGACCTCGCCATTTTCCAAGGCCTCCAGGTCATTGGCGGCGCTGGCCAGGCGGATTACCCGGTGGAAGAAGCATTCCCGGCTGCCGTCCTCGCACCGTCCGTCGGTGCTGGCGCCGCCGCAGGCGCCATAGACCAGGCCTTTGGGGCAGGAGCGGTTCAGCAGGCCCTGGCACCAGCCGGCCGCGGCCTCTTCGGCGGCGCTGCGGAAGGTGATTCGCCGCACGGCTTCGCGGAGCGGCCGCGGTCGGGTCGGCCGATGCAGCCAGCGTGTCCAGCGGTCGCCCAGGGTCGGCGGCGCAATCGTATTGAAGCCGGGCTGGGTGAGTTCGGGGGCGAAGTCGCGCCGGCCAGGTCGCAGCAGGTCGGCGAACAGGTAGTACGGCGGGTCCGGATAGAGGTCGGACACGCCGGGGCCGAACGAGATGTCGCCGTGCCGCTGGCGCCAGGCCTCCAGCCAGGCGTCATAGTCAGGGCATTCGGCGGCGCAGTCGTGCACGCGGTCGACGATCTGCGCCAGGAGATTCGGCGTGCGGACGCCGGTGACCTGGACGCCGCTGTAGCCGAGCAGACGGCAGCCGACAATCTGCAGGGCCGCCCGCGACAGCTGCGCCTCCAGAAACTGGTCCGCCGTTCCGGCGGCTTCCCGCATGATGAGGGCGGCCAGGGGGATCGGCACCGGCACGCCGGGCCAGAAGCCCTCCGCCAGCTTCAAGGCGTCGTCCTGGCTCATCAGCACCACCCGGGCCAGCACCGGCAGGTACAGCTCTCGCATCTGCAGGAACCACTGCAGCTCCTGCGCCTTTTTCATGTCCCAGCCGGCCTGGGCCACCAGAAAGCCGGCGCCGTGCGTGATTTTACGTTGCAGTTTCGCGTATTGCAGATAAACGCCCTCGCAGGTGTATTTGTAGGGGCTGACGGTGGCGCCGACCCAGACATCCGAACCGAATTGGTGGGCCGTGACGGCTGTCGTCACGCCGTCCTGATAGACCGTCGGCACGCCCTCGGCGCCGTTTTTGCCGAGCAAGTCTCCGGTCACCGCCAGAAAGCATCGAATGCCCTTGGCGCGCGCTTCGGCCAGCAGCGTCTTGGCGCGGGTCTGGTCCGTGCCGCGACCGGAGATGGCCATCAGCACCGGCTTGCCGGAACTCTCCGCCGCCTGCGCCGCGAAGTCAACCGGGTCCTGGCGTTGGACGGTCGGCCAGCGGTCCGTCACCGCGATGCCGTGCACTGCCGGCAGCGTTCCGACCCGCTTGAAGATTGGCGCCGCCGCCGCCATGTACGAGTCGAGGGGCTGGTTGCTGGGCGGGCTGTTCATTTCCAGCAGAAAACAGAACTGGCCGGCACGCATGGCCGCAGCCAGGCGGCCGTCACCCTCAAAACTCATCTTCAATTGACGCGTTTGTTGAACCATGGAACACGGTTCCTCTCTGCTGTTCCCATTCTGTCGGCCGGCAACGGCCGACGCCACCCCGGAGCGCTCCCCCCGGCAAGGGGGATGATGTGGGAAATATAACGTCTGGCCCGCGCCCTGACAAATCGCCGGCCGGGTTTCCGCTCGGTTACGGTAAGCGGTCAGCCATTGATAACTGCGCTCTTGAGGAGTCAACGCTTCGGCGTCTCCGGGCCGGAGGCGCCACCGTGGCGCGCCAGGCCACTACCGCCGCCAGATGCAAGGACTCCTATGTTACATGGCCGGATAACCGGGGAATGGGGAGCAGGCTAAAGCCTGAACTACATACGCCGCCGCCCACCC
>JAKLHU010000120.1 GCA_022709995.1 Verrucomicrobiota bacterium
GCACAGTGCCTCGAGGGTTCCCTTTCGCAATTGCGAGCGGCTGAGCCACTGGCTCGAGCGCATGGCATAATCCACCATTTCCGAATGGAGCGGCGCTTCGCGCGAACGCGCCGCGCGGGCGCCGCTTTCCACGGCGGTGTCGAGTTCCAGGCGCTGGCCCGGCGTCAAGGCGCCGGTGGCTAGGGACGTGAGAAGCTTCCGGGCCCGCTCCCATTGCCGCGTCATACGGCCGACCTGCGTGATGGCTTCTTTCAGCGTATAGATGTTGTCATGGTCGGCGCCGTGCGTCAGACACTCGAAGATCCGGTCTCCGGGCGGGTCCAGAAGGTGATTCCAGGACGGCGTCAGACGCTGATCAACCGGCTTGAGATGAAGTTTCCAGACGACCGCGTCATGCATGGGCCCGATATAGGCGATTGTATTGAAAAGCGGATATTCGGCAAACGCATCGGAAAACAGCCGCCACGCCCGCGCCACTGCCCGGGACCGTTCCCGGCCCCAGCCGGACGCCGCCAGCTCTTGCAGGAACGCCGCCTCGCCGGCGGGGAAAGGCTCCTGGCCAAGCCTGAGCACGGCTCTGGTCATCAGGCTGGGATAGCTGCCAAAATACCAGCCCAGCATGATCCCACTGACGCCCAGCTCCCGAGCCGCCGCCATCTTCCGGTACAGCAAGGCCGGAACCGGCAAAAACTGGGTCGTGGCGATCTCGGTCGAACAGGCGACCTGGAGCTTGGCCAGGATTTCACCGCCCGCCCGGCGGATATTGACCGCGTAGTCCCGGAAAACCTGGCTGGGACCGGGATAGGACAGCCAGTAATCCGTCACCGGGCGTTTCTTACCGAGCTGAACCGCCTCGCCATACGATTCGAAATTGTGCACCACTTTGACGCCACGGGCGGGATGATGCGACGCTTCCAGGGCCGCCTCCGCCCCCCACCAGCCGGCGATGCTGTACGGCCAGGAAACCATTTCCGCGGCCGGGTCGACCGACTGCATGCCCGCCAGCAGGCATTCCAGTTCACGATTGAGCGCCGCATGCCGGGGACCCTGGCCGCAGCGCGGGCAAGGCGCCTTGGGCCAGGACAGAACGTTGCTGCAGACCGTCAGCCATTCGCCGACGCTCAAGTCCAAAAGACCGGCGAGGCCAGGCGCCGCCTGCATGAGCGAACGGCCAAAATCATGCAAATACCGCTGCGCCGTCTCCGAACCCGAGCAGAACGCGATTTTGCCGCTGGCAGCCTGGGGGCCGGCCAGTTCCGGATAGGTCTGCAGCACCGGGTCGTCCGGATCAAAGGCAATGGCCTCAATGCAAAAAATGTACACACCGATGCCATAGCGGCGGCATTTTCCGACGATCCGGCGGAGTTTTTCCAGGCGCTCTTTGGCCCGGCCGTCGCCGGGTCGAATGCTGTTGGCGGCGGACAGCTTCTTGAAATCGCTGGAAATCCAGACGCGGTTGATGCCGCTGCGCGCCAGCTCGTTGAGAAAGTCATCGGGATAATAGTCAAACTCGTCGCTCAATTCATCGTGATAAAGCGGCGGACGATTGATGGGACCGCAGAAGCACCGGCCGATACGGAGCTTGACGGCGGCATGGCTTTCAACCGGTTGCCAAGGGAGCGCCGCGGTCGGTTCCGCCTGCAGGATTTCCTCCATCCGGTAAACCGCGCGGCGGGCGCCTTCCAGCGAGCCGGCCCGCACCACGCATTCCATCGGGCCGGGCTGAATCAGAAAATATTCCGGCCGCTCATCCGGGACCTCTTCAAAACGCAGGCGATAAGGAGCGACGCCGGCGCACGGCGCCAGGCCGGCCGCCGCCAGAAAACGGCGCAATTCATGCACCGCCGAAATCAGCAGTCCTTCCGGGTCCGGCATGGCGTCCACGACCTCGACGCCGCGGGAGAGGTCGGCCGCGTCCTTGGCAACCTTGCCCCGGCGCGGCCGCCAGACCGGCTGGCCGGTCCGCGCCACCCCGTACAACAGCCTTTCGGCGTCGGCATGAATGCCTGAAAAACGATCCGGCGTCATGTTTCTCAACTCCTTTTCCTTCCTGGCCGGGCCGCGCGGCCGCGGCTGGCGGCCAAAGTACGCACCCAGCCTGGGCATCATCGTTCAATATTCCTCATACGTGTCGATGAGGTAGGATTCCCGGAGAAGGTGCAGGCATTTTTCCAGGAGGACGCCGTCGCGGCCGGGATAATCATAGCTGCGGCTGGCCTGAATGCACTGGACAATGAACTGCACGGAGCGTTCGATGGCGATCGGCAGACTTTCGCCTTGCAGCAGGGCGCCGACCAAGACGCTGGCAAACAGATCGCCGGTGCCTGGATAAAAGCACGGCAGATGGCGCGCCGGCACTTTCCAGAAGTGCTGGCCGTCGCGTTCATAGGCCACGGTGGTGACCAAGCCATCGGCCGCCGCGTCCGGCAGGCTGGTGATGACGACGGTGCGGGGGCCCAAAGCGGCCAGTTCCTGCAGCCAGTCTTTGCTCTCGGCCAGCGACATTTTCTCCGGCAGTTTCTTGTCCAGGAGCAGGGCCGCCTCGGTGATGTTCGGCGTGATAATGTCCGCCTTCGCGGTCAGCCCCCGCATTTCCGCCACCATTTCCGGCTGCACGGAGATGTAGAGATCGCCGTTGTCACCCATGACCGGATCAACCGCGATGAGGGTCTCGGGGCGACGCAAGTCATCGATGATCCTGGACACGATCGTCGCCTGGGCAGGCGACCCGAGGAAGCCGGAGTAGATGCAGTCGAACGTCAGCCCCAGGCGTTTCCAGTGAGCCGCGCAGTCCAGCAGGAACGGGGTCAAATCATGAAACGCGTAGTCGGTAAATCCATCGGATTGGGTGGAGAGAATGGCCGTGGGAATCGGGCAGACCTGAATGCCCATGACTGACAAAGTCGGAATGATGCAAGTCAGCGAACTGCGCCCAAACCCGGACAGGTCATGGAGCGCGGCGACTTTTTTGATATTTGGCTGCATGGCCGTGGTCTCTCCGCCTTATTGGGCCTGGTAGGTCAACATGCCTTTGTATTCAACCACGCTCATCCGGAAATCGGCAGCTGCCCGGCGACGTCATGGCGACGCCGGGGAATTTCGCCATGGCCTGCGCGCGACGCCCGGCACTGCCCGGGGTGGCTTCGCCCGGCCCGGCCGCCAAGGCAGAAAAAAAGCCACGGAAGCGAACTAATATAAGCCTCGAAGAGCCGACGCCAAGAGCCGACGGCAAAAAAGAGAATGCCGCGGCAGCCATCCCTATTTATCATTTTGCTTGTATTTCCCTAACCAGACGCTAACAAAGGGCGGCGATATTAATGAGCGTAAGAAACTGAAGACGCCGGGCAGTCGCCCCGGGAAGACCGCCGGCAACCCGAACAGCCAAACACCACGATCAAGGAGAAAAGAAACCATGCTGAAGAAACTGACCGCCCTCGGCCTGACCCTCGCCGCCTCGGCGACGCTGACCGCCCAGACCGTCATCAACGGCGCCGGCGCGAGCTTCCCGGCCCCGGTCTACCAGAGCTGGACCTACACGTACAGCCAGACCGGCCCGAACAAGGTGAACTACCAAAGCGTCGGCTCCGGCGCCGGCCTCAACCAGATCAAGGCCAAAACCGTCGACTTCGCCGGTTCCGACAACCCCCTGCCCGTCGAGGAACAGGAAAAGGCCGGCCTGGAGCAATTCCCCATGCTGCTCGGCGGCGTCGTCGTCATCGTCAACCTGCCCGACGTCAAAACGAACGAACTGAAGCTGGAACGGGCCGTGCTGGCCGACATCTTCCTGGGCAAGATCACCCACTGGAACGATCCCAAGATTGTCCAGCTCAACCCCGGTCTGGCGCTGCCCGATGCACAGATTTCAGTGGTACGCCGCGCTGACGGGTCCGGCACCAGCTTCATCTTCACCAACTACCTGAGCAAAATCTCGAAGGAATGGGAAACGGCGGTTGGTGCCGGCTCCTCCGTCAACTGGCCGGTCGGCATCGGCGGCCAGAAGAACCCCGGCGTCTGCAACAACGTCGCCAAAATCCGCGGCAGCATCGGCTACACGGAATACACGTACGCGGTGGAAGCCAAGCTGGCCAGCGCCGCCCTTGAAAACCAATCCGGCAAGTTCGTCACCGCCGATGTCGAGTCCTTCCGCGCCAGCGCCGCCAACGCCGACTGGAACAACGCCCCGGGCTTCTACATGGTCCTGACCGACCAGCCCGGCGACACTTCCTGGCCCATCACCGGCGTGACCTACATCCTCATCCGCAAGGACGCTGACCCGGCCATGCGCAAGGCCATGATCGACTATTTCAACTGGTGCTTCACCACCGGCGCCACCGCCGCCCAGAAGCTGAACTACGTGCCCATGCCCGAAAACGTCATCCAGATGGTCGCCGCCAAGATCTTCAAATAACCGGCGCCCCTCCCCCGACTCCAGATCTCAACCAACTCGAATCATCCACCCGAAGCGGTCGGAACAACGCATCACGTGCAGCCCTCCCGGCCATCTGCTCAAGACAACTATGAACAGAGACGGAAAACAGGGCCCCCGACACGACAGCGACTAAACCGCCGCCGAGGGGAGCGTCGACGCCAAGCCGGCGCCGGCGCTCCGGAACCAAAACCAACGCCGGCGCCGACTCCGCCACCGCCGGTCAAGCCGGAGTGCCCCGGACGGCCCCAAATCCAAAAGGACCCCGCCTTGAAGGACTATCTGAAAAACCACGTCATCCGCCTCCGCTGCAAAAAGCAGTATCCCGAAGCCCACACCCACATCATCATCGGCGTCGTCGAAGCGGAGACCAGCCGGTACGTCGCCGTCAAAGGGCGCACCTTCCACTTCCGCCGCCTCGTCGACCAAATCCGCTCCCAGGTCCACTGCGGCCAGGAGGCCATCCGCCTCATCCCCTGGGAAAACATCGAAATCATCCACCGCCTGGAAGGACCGGTCGACTACCACGCCGAGGTCACCTTCGACAAACACGGCAATCTCATCCTCACCGACAAAGCCAAGACGGTCGTCGCTGAAAAACGCGCCGGCCTGGAGTGACCGAAAACCACCGACTCCCGCCGCCGAAAAACGCGTCGGCCGGGAGTGACCGCCACTCGTCTTCCGGCCCCCGACGCTTTGCCGGCGGCCTTCCGGAAAAACCGCCCAACAACCTGGAGACGCCAGCCCGAATGCTCAAAGGTGACGTATTTTTCAAATGGCTCTGCCTCGCCGCCGCCGCCCTCATCGGAATTCTGATGCTGGGTTTCTTTGTTCAGCTCACGGTCAGCTCGTCCGCAGTCTGGCGGACCAGCGGAATCGGTTTTCTGACGGCGCGGACCTGGGATCCGGTCAACGACGACTACGGCGCCCTGCCCTCGATCGTCGGAACCCTGGTCACCACCGTCGTCGCCCTGGTCATCGCCCTGCCCCTGGCCTTCTCGGCCACCCTGTATCTGGTCGACGCCCGGCCCCTGGTCGGGGAAATCCTCGGCCACGCCATCGACCTGCTGGCCGCCATTCCCAGCGTCATCTACGGCATGTGGGGCCTGTTCGTGCTCGCCCCCCTGATGCAGGACCACGTGCAGCCGTTTCTCGTTGACACCCTCAAGCTTGACCGCCTGCCCGTCCTGGGCAAATATATCGGCAGCGACTACAACGGCTTCGGCCTGCTGACCGCCGGCATCATCCTCGGCATCATGATTCTGCCGTATATCTGCGCCATCCTGCGCGACGTCTTTCAAATGACGCCGCCGATGCTGCGCGAATCGGCCTATGGCATCGGCTGCACCAAGTGGGAAACCGCCAAGGACATCGTCCTGAGATACGGCCTCCGCGGCATTCTCGGCGCCATCTTCATCGGCCTTGGCCGCGCCCTTGGCGAAACCATGGCCGTGCTCTTCGTCATCGGCAACATGATGGACATGCCCGACAGCCTGTTGGCCGGCGCCACCACCATCGCCAGCACCCTCGCCAACAACTTCCCGGAAGCCAACGGCCTCCAGCGCAGCGCCCTGTTCGCCCTCGGACTGGTCCTGCTGGTCATGAGCTTCGGCATCCAGATCCTGGCCCAGTACTACCTCCACGCCACCAGCGCCAGGCGAGGGGAGGAACGATGAAAAAGAAAACCATCTTCTTCCGGAAAAGCGCCGACCGGCTGGTCCGCCTCGCCTCCGGACTGGCGGTCGGGGTCGCCATCGCCGTCATGTTCTGGATCCTGGTCACCGTATTCCGGCAAGGCGGCGCCGCCCTCCGGCTGACCTTCTTCCTCAATCCGTCCAAGCCCTACGGCATCGTAGACGGCGGCATCGCCAACGCCATTCTCGGAACGGTCGTCATCACCTTCGGAGCCGCCCTCCTGGCGGTGCCGCCGGCCCTTCTCGGCGGCATCTGCCTGTCCGAATACAAGGACTATCGCCGCCTGGCGGCGACGCTGCGGTTCGCGGCCAACGTCATGATGGGCATGCCCTCCGTCATCGTCGGCCTGTTCGTCTACACCGTCATCGTCGTGCCCACCGGCAATTTTTCCGGCCTGGCCGGGTCCATCGCCCTGGCCATCATCATGTTTCCAGTCATCATGCGCACGACCGAGGACATGCTCGCCATGGTTCCGTATGCCCTGCGGGAATCGGCCTTGGCCCTCGGCATGACGCGCACCCGCACGACCGTCCAGATCGTCTGCCGGGCTGCCCGCAAAGGCTTGTTGACCGGCATTCTCCTGGCCTTGTCCCGGGTC
>JAKLHU010000121.1 GCA_022709995.1 Verrucomicrobiota bacterium
GCAGAAGGACCGCGAGGTTTTCGTGCCGCTACGGTCGTTTCTGCGCTTGCGCGGGTTGGCGGCAACCGAAACCGATGGCCGGTTTGCCTTCACTCTGGGTGGACATGACATCGTCCTGGAGGAAAAATCATCGGATCTCGTCCTTGACGGCATGCCTCTGGCTGGTGTGTTGACTTCCTCTTCCAGAGACGACGGCTGGCTGTTCCCCGCGGTGGCGCTGGCCTTTCTGGAAGACCGGCGTTGTCACATGGATCCGCTGAACGGCATGTTGTCCTTTTCGCCGCCGGGAAAACGCGAGCACGGTCTGCTCTGGCTCCGTTCGACGGCCAATGCCAATCCCGAGCAGCTGTTTGGCCTGCTGGATGACGACCCGGCCAAGACGTCCTACTGGGATGGCCGGGGGCGGGCGGTCGAATTTACGGCGCTGCTGGCGGAAGAGTCGTTGGTGCAGGGGGTTGCCATCCGGTGGCATGCCGGCAACAGCCGGGTGGCGTCCTTTGCCATTGACTGTTCCCGCGACGGCGCCCAGTGGGAAAATGTGTTTTCCGGGCAAAGTTCGGGGAAAACCACGGCTTTTGAGGAATACCGGTTTGCGGTCCCGGCGACCTGCCGGCAGCTCCGCTTCATAGGCAAGGGCAATTCCGTCAATGACTGGAATTCGGTCATTGCGTTCAAAATCCTCCGTTGAGCCGTCTTGGTGCCGGGTCTGTCGAAGCGTGGCGCGAGCGCGAGCGCCGGGGACGGCGCTGCCGTTCCTGATGGCCAGCCGGGCCCAGATTGTTGGCCTGGCGGGCAGGGCAGGCGTAATCGGTCACCCATAGATAATGGCGGTCTTAATGGCCGGGCGCGTCAAGGTGGCGCCTCAGGCCCTGAGGCGCCAAAGCGTTGACTCCTCTATCGCTTAATTCTCAATGGCTCCTATGTTACATGGCCGGATAACCGGGGAATGGGGAGCAGGCTAAAGGCAGAACACCATACGCCGTCGCCAACCCCAGGAGCCTGTAACTTGCAAATTGTCCCAGCAGAGCGCCGGGTTGTTCACTGACCGATTATGGGCCGGCGGCGCGATTCTCGCCTCGGGCAGGGACGAAGGCTACTTGCGGCTGGGCGCCAGGGGCAGGTTTCAGTGGCCCGGGTGGGTCAGGACGACGGACGTTTCCACCTGGCGTGCCGGAATGGACCAGTAGCGGCGCAGCAGGTCATTTTTTCGGTTGTCGTCCTCGACCAGCTTGAAACCGTGCTTCTGGTAGAATGAAATGGCCCAAGTCGCCTTCGCCCAGGTCCCGACCAGCAGGGGCTTGGCGGTGGTCGCCGCCACATGCTCGAGAAGCTTGCCGCCGATGCCGAGGTTGCGGCAGGCGCTGCGGACATAGGCGTGCCGGATCAGGCTCACCTCGCCCTTGTCCTGTATGCCCATGACGCCAACGGCCAGTCCATTGACGACATAGCCGTGGAAGACGACGCCGTCACGGATCTGCTGGCGCAGTTCTGTCATGGACATGTAGGGTTCGTGCCAGCGGTCGTCGGGGATGACTCCCTTATAGGCCATGGCGGCGTCGTTGATGATCTCCAGGATGTCTTCGGTCTCGTCGGCGCTGACGGGCCGCAAGGCTCCAAAGCCAAGAAAAATCTGCGCGGGGAGGGCGTGTTTTTTCCGGCTGGGGAAGGCCGTCTCGTAGGCGGCCGCCTGGTCGGGGGTGACGTTGTAGGCTTCGCCTTCCAGGAAACGGCCGGCGTGGCCGGCCAGGGCGCCTTCGCGCAGCTCCAGGGCTTGCAGCGCGTCGCAGCAGTCGCCATGGCTGTCGGTGACGCCGAAATGGCTTGCCGGTTGGAAGCCATGCCGATGGTAATACGCCGGATTGCCATAGATGAGGATGGCGCGTTCGCCTTTGCTCTTGGCCAAGGCGACCGTGTAGTCGATCAGCGCTTTGCCAATGCCTTGTTTCTGGCAGTCCGGCGGCACCGCCAGCGGTCCGAACGTCAGCACGGGCAGAGCCGCGCCCCGGTCTTTTTGGATGGTCGCATTGGCATAGAAGATGACTCCGACCAGCCGGCCATCCTTCTCCGCCACGAAACTCAGGTCGGCGCGAAAGTCCTGGTGTCCGCGCAGGTGGTGGACCAGGTAGTGCTCGACGCAGCCCGGCTGGTACAAATCCCAGAAGGCGTCCCGGACCAGTTCTTCCACTACGCGGTGTTCAGCCGGGCCTTCCGGACGGATGCGAAGGTGATGCGGTGACATGGTGTTCCTTTTTCCAGATCGCTTTTCCAGTGGCCGCCGCGCTTGCCGCCGGTGGCGTTGGTGGTGACCGCCGTCGCCGAGAGGGAGTGCGGGCCGGGTGAATGCCGCCGGTCGATAAATATCATCGCGTCCGCCGAAATAGCCATTGGGCCGCCGACTTTTTCCCGCAGGTTCGGCCACCATGCCGGCGACGCCGGTGGGACGGATGGGGCGGGGGCATATCCCGGGCCGACGGCGCCGGTCAGCGCGTTTCTGCCTGCCGGTTGCTGGCAATCTGGCGCTGGTGGATTATAGTATGTTTGATTATTAACAACTTATGAAACGTTCAACGTGATCACCCGTCGAGGAGCAGCAAGCCGCTTTTTCTCAAGCCAACGTTTTCATAGACATGTTGATTGAGAGGAAGATGAACTTTAACTCCTTTGCCTTGAACGAGAAATTTTTGCCTTTGCTTTCCGCGATCGGCTATTCGGTTCCGACTCCGATTCAGGAGCAGGCGATTCCGCTGTTGTTGGCTGGGCGCGATGTCATGGGCCTGGCCCAGACCGGGACTGGCAAAACCGCCGCCTTTGTCCTGCCGATTGTTCAGCGTCTGCAGTCGGGGAGCCGCGGCAAAGTACGCTGTGTGGTGGTTGCCCCCACTCGCGAGCTGGCGATCCAGATTCATGGTGTCTTCGAGCAATTCGGCCCTGCCTTCGGCCTGCGTTCCGCGACGGTTTTCGGCGGGGTGTCGGCCCAGCCGCAGCTGCAGAATTTCCGCCGCGGGGTGGAGATCCTGGTCGCTTGCCCCGGGCGGCTGCTCGATCACCTTCGCCAGAGCAATGTCAGTCTTGCCGCCGTGGAAGTGCTGGTTCTGGACGAAGCCGACCACTTGTTTGACATGGGCTTTCTGCCGAACATCCGGGCCATCATCAATTATCTGCCAAAGCAGCGCCAGACCATGTTGTTTTCGGCGACGATGCCGGACGAAGTCCGTCATCTGGCCTTGGACGTGCTGAACCATCCGGAGACTGTCAAGATCGGCGGCAACGCCCTGGTCAGCACGGTTTCGCACGCCTTGTATCCCGTTGCGGCCCATTTGAAAACGACGTTGCTTCTGCGTCTTCTGGAAGACTTGCAGAGTGATTCCGTGATCGTGTTCACCAGAACCAAATTCCGCGCCAAGCGTTTGAGCGAGCAGCTGCTGAAGCATGGTTTTCGGTCGACGCCGCTGCAGGGCAACATGTCGCAGGTCAGACGCCAGGAATCGCTGGACGGTTTTCGCTGCGGGACATTCCATATTCTGGTGGCGACGGACATCGCCGCCCGCGGCATTGACGTCAGCGGGGTGTCCCATGTGATCAATTACGACATGCCGGACACGGTGGATGCCTACACCCACCGCATCGGCCGTACCGGCCGGGCGCTGCATACGGGCAAGGCCTTCACGTTTTGCACCGATGAGGACAAGGCGGAAATCGCCGCGGTGGAAAGGCGGCTCGGATGTCCGATTGAACGCAAAACCCTCGACGGCTTTGATTACCGGGCCAGAGAAGACCAGCAGCAGAAAACGGAATTTCAACGCGGCCCGCGGCCCTCTTCGGGGCGGTCCCCGGCCAGCCGTAGCCGCGCCCAGGCGCCGGCCCGCACCGGCGGATCAATGACGGCGCCTGGTCCTGCCCGTGCCAGCGGGGCTTTGACCGCCCCCGGCAGCCGCGCCCAAGCGCCTTCGCGCGCGAGCGGGACGAGGTCGACGGAGACCTCGCAGCGTAGTTCGCTGGCACCGCGGCGCCGGACGTCGGCGCGCGACTATTCGGTCCGCTGATCGATAAAAAAACAAATAAACCGGTCGGGCCTTGATTGGGCCGGGCCGGTTTTTTTTATGGTCTTGGGTGGGCGTGCGGAGTATCGCCCCGGCCCGGCTCTGGTTGGGCCGGGGCCGGGGCGGCGTCGGCAGTCTCGCGGTTATTTTTTCGCGGCGGCTTTTTTCGGCGCTTTGGCTTTGGTTGCGGCTTTTTCCCCGGAGCAGCAGCAGCATTCGCCGAGGCGGATGACTTTGCCGCCATTGTCCATGGATTCGTTCGCCGCCAGTGTCACTTCGAGGTTTTTGACGGCTTCGCGGTAGGGCGACTTGATGAGGGACTGGTCATTGTCGAGAATAGCCTGAATGAAGACGTCGTCTTCTTCCTGGCCATAGTCGTTGCCGGTTTTGACGGTGATGGTCCGGTTCGGCTCGGTGATGGTAACGCCTTGGCGTTCGGTGTATTCCATGCGTCCATTCATCGTATAGGCATCAATGCCGTTCTTGCCGCCGCCGCCGCGGATGAAGCAGCCGCTGTAGACGGTTCCGATGATGCCATTGGCGAAGACCAGGTTGACGGCCGAGGCGTCTTCGGTGTCGTAGTTTTCGACGTCGGTGATGATGCCGCGGCGTCCGAAAGCCTGGACAGCCACGACTTCGCCGAACAGGTTCCGGCACATGTCAAAGGTATGAATGGTCTGTTCGACGGCCTGGCCGCCGGACGTCTCGCGCCGGCGCCACCACCAGACGCCGGGCATGCCGCCTACCCAGTAGGCATTGAAGAAGCCGACCTTGCTTTTGGCGATCCAGTTTTTCATCAGCGGTTCAAAGTCGAGATAGCGGTCCTGGAAGCCGGCGGCGTTGATCAGTTTTTTGGCTTTCAGGCCGGCTTCGACTTTTTTGGCATAGTCCAGGCAGAGCGCGACCGGTTTTTCCACGAACAGGTGGCAGCCTTTTTCAATGGCCAGCAATTCCATGCCGTCATGGGCGCACGGTTCCACGCAGACGTAGACGGCGTCGAGCTTTTCTTTCTGCAGCATGTCCCGGTAGCATTTATACGGCTTGGCCTGGAAGCGCTCGGCGGCTTTCTGCGCCCGTTCGTCGATCAGGTCGCAGACGGCGACAATCTGGGCGTTGGGGATTTTGTTGTTGTCGTAATGGCCGAAGTGAAAGTTGGCGATACCGCCGCAGCCGATGAAACCGATTCGGACCTTTTTGTTTGCCATGTTTTGACCTTTTGCTTGAGACATCGGGGACACCCGGAACTACTATTTTTCATTCCGGAAAAATCTGGAAGGCTGTTTTCGGATGAGGCCGGCCGTTGCGGTCGGCGTCGGCGCTGTCGCGGTCGCGGTCATGCTTGGAGCCACTCACGGGTTTCAAGCAGAGAGGCCCGGGACTCCTGGAGCGGAATGTACTCCAGGCCGAGATAGCCGTCGAAGCCGGCGGCGTCGATTTGCCGGCAGATGAACGGGTAATTCTGTTCGCCGCTGGCCAGTTCATGGCGGCCGGGGATGCCGGCGGCGTGGAAATGGCCGATGATGTCCAGATTGGCCATGATTTTGGACAGGACATTGCCTTCCATGATGCCGCCGTGATAGACGTCATAGAGGGCTTTGACGGCTGGTGAATCAACGGCGCGGACGACGCCTGCCATTTCTTCCGAGTTGTCGATGAAGTAGCCCGGATGGTTGACGGCGGAATTGAGCAGTTCGAGGAGGAGGGTGATGCCCGCCGCTTCCGCCATGGGGGCAAGTCGTTTGAGGCCGGAGATGACGGCTTTGCTCATCTCGCAGCGGGTCCGTCCCGGCACGACATTGCCGGAGAGGACGATCAGGTTGCGGCAGTTGAGGCGTTTGGCCGCCTCGACGTCAGCCGGAAAGTCATGGACATATTTGTCATGATTGGCGGGGTCGAGGAGGTTGTTGCAGGTGCTGGTGCAGCTGGTGATGGTGACGCCGTGTTTTTGGCTGGCTGCCGCGATTGCCTTGAGGTCTTTGTTGCCGTAGCCCCAGAATTCGGCGGCCTGGTAGCCGCAGTCGGCGATGGCGGCGATGCGGTCGGGAAAGGGCAGGTCGCGGAAAAACAATTCCAGGCAAGGTGTGAGTCGCATGATGGCTTTCCGGGTCTGGTGGCGGTGGCTCGGGTGAAATGGTTGTGCAAATGGGCGCAAACGAAAACCGGTTGTTACTGTCCATGGCTTGGTTTGGACAGGGAAGATGGGCTGGTTGGCGGCGGGGCCAAGGGCCGTTCAGAACTGCTGCATCAAGTCCATGACGATGCGGACGGCGCCGGTAAGCATGGCCAGGCAGGCGGCGACGGCGGCGATGGTTTCGACCATCCCGGGACCCTTGTTAACGGCTGGTTCCGGCGTTCTGGCGCTCGCGTTCGCTGCCGGCGTTTCCGTGACTGTAGCTTTGGCTTCCGCGGCGGCCGGCGCCGCGGCGGCCGGCAGCGGCACGGCCTGGGTGGCGGCACTGCTGAGGGTTTTGCCCTCTCCGGTTTTTATTTTCAGGCCGCCTTTTTTTTCTTCTGGCGCCGGTGGCGGCACGGCTTGGGTGGTCCCGGCTTGGACAGGGGGCGCGGCAGGGGGCGCGGCAGGGGGCGCGGCAGGGGCGGCTCCCGGTGCCGGGGCTTCTTTTTTTAAGGTGAGCTTGAGGTTGGAGTTCGGCAGGGG
>JAKLHU010000122.1 GCA_022709995.1 Verrucomicrobiota bacterium
ACCTTGGCGTTGGGGAAGGGTGTGGTCAGCTCGACGACGGGGCGGAGGAAGCGGGGGCGGCCGGAGCTGTTGGTGATGGTGAAGCGGTGTTCCCTGGCGCCGTTGGCCAGTTCGGTGGTCGCGGGGCCTTCGGCCTTGATCTGTTCCGCGGCCGGGTCGAGAGCGCGGTAGGTCTCCGGGGCATCGGCCGGAGAGGTCAGTTCCTCAAAGCGCCAAGCCGCCGTGACCGGGCCGGGCAGGAGCTTCGAGGCAAAGGTGATTTCTCCGGCGAAGGCGGCGGCATGAAGAAGAAGCGCGTAGGTGATGACGAATGGTTTGTGCATGATTGGGCATCCGATACAGTTAAGGTGAAACGGAAAAAGGAAAGAGTTGGTCGGTCAGAATGAAGGCGGTGGCGGTTATCGCTTCGCGGCGAGGCCGCGGCGGCGAAGCCAATGGCGTGGAATGGAAAGCCGGGCTGGCCGTCGTTCGCGGGTGGCCGGCGACGGCTTTTGGCGGGCATTCCGGCGTGGCTCGAAAGCGTGGCTCGGTCCCGGGGCGTGACGATTCCACCGGCCGGGGGCGGGCGGCGTTTAGAATGTCTGCCAGCCGTTCCATTGGACGTACTGGCGCCCGGAGCCGAGGGTGGCGTAGGGGTCGTATGGGTTGGGCGTGTTTTTGGCTTCGACGTGGCCGTCGCCGAACAGGATGTTGAGGCTGTTGTTGTGGCGCGGGTCGGGGTTGCCGACATTGGAGGTGCCGGTGTAGCGATCATAGGTCAGGCGGTAGCAGCCGCGATAGGCGGTGCCGACCAGGCGGTTTGTATCCATGACGAAATACATGCTGGAGGCCTGGGGCAGGTCGTTGTAGTTGGCCTGGGTGGTGGTCAGGGCGGCGGAGCCGAGGTTGCCGCCGAGGCGGAAACGGCCGCTGCCGGCCGTGGTGTAGACATAGCCGTAGCCGCTGTCCGGCATTTGGAAATTGGTGGTGCTGATGGCATTCTGCACCTGCTCGTCCATGGACGGGCAGATGAAGGTCTTGGCCTCGACGTAGCGTTCTTGGATGAAGGCGCCGTTCCAGGCGGCGCTGCCATAGGCGCCGCTGTAAAAGACGTAATGCGGGCAGAAGTTGTCATAGGTGTCGGCGTAGATGATGAATCCCACGCCGATCTGCTTCAAGTTGTTGACGCAGGTGATGGCGCGGGCTTTTTCGCGGGCCTTGGACAGGGCTGGGAGGAGCATGGCGGCGAGGATGGCGATGATGGCGATGACGACTAAGAGCTCGATGAGAGTGAAGGCTTTTCGGCAGTGGTTTTTCATGGCTGGTCTCCTGGCGGGGGGAAGCGGGGAGGACGGAATCTGGATGGTATTGGTGAGGGCGGCAGGGGTGGTTCAGAGGCTGGAACCGAGGCGGAGCGTGCTGGGGATGAGCAATGGGCGGCAGTCCGGGGCTTTTTTGGCGCGGATGGCTTCGATCAGGAGGCGGGCCGCCTGGCGGCAGATGTCATAGCGCGGGACGGCGATGGAGGCGAGGTCGTCGAGCTGGGGTTCGGCGGCGTAGCCGACGACGGCGAAGCGGGAGTCGGCGCCGAGATAGGCCAGTTCATTGCGGATGTGCAGGGCGAGGGAGTCGCTGGAACAGACCAGGGCGTTGACGCCGTTCGGTTCGCGGCTTAGCTTTTCCATCTGCCGGCGGATGTCCAGCAGGGTGTGGACGTAGATTTCGGCGACTTCGGTGGCCTCGCCGTTGCCGTCCAGTGCGATTGCCTGGCGCAAGGCGGCGTGGCGGAAAACCTGGAAGGCCAGCTCGCGGTTGTCGATGCCGCAGAAGGCGATCTGGCCGCGCCCGCGCCGTTTCAACTCGGCAATCAGCTGGCGGTAGCCGGGGAGCGGGTCGACGTTGACGCTGGCATAGTTGCCGGCGCCAGCCATGGCGATGATGGCTGGAACATGGCTTTGTTCGATGATGGCGGCCAGCTGGCGCAAGTAGTGGAAGCCAAGAAAGAGCACGCCATCGGAATAGGGGAAGCCGATGCGCCGGGACAAGCTGTTGGCATCAATGTCGCGCCGGCAGTAAAGAGGCAGGAACTTGACGTCGAAACCATATTCGTTGGCGCCGTCGATGATGCCGTTGATCTGCTCGAAAGTCACCAGCGTGTTGAGTCGGTTGAAGTCGTAGAAGGACCGGCTGCTGGTCGTGATGTCGTCAATGACCAGCGTGATGGTCTCGCTGCATTTGGAGCGGGTTCGCCGGGCATGGATGTTGGGCTGAAAACCGAGTTCCTGCGCCAGGCCGGTGATGCGTTGGCGCGTCGCCGGCGAAATCATGTGGCAGCGCGACGGATCCAGGGCGCGAGACACCGTCGGCTGCGTGACGTTCGCCAGCCGCGCCAAGTCCTTGTGCGATACATTGCCTTGACTGCCTTTAGCCATAGATGGCGCCGGAATCGAAAAAGTTGCCGCCCGCCCCGTGAATACGTATGCATTACATATAATTATAGTCTATCTGTAAAATCAAGGGATTGGCATGGAATAATTTCGATTTGGCGGTACTCGGTCACCAATTGAACATGCATGAAACGGGAGAAATGGCACGGGCTTCCAGCCCGTGCCCGCGGATAGGCGGCCCGAGCCGTGGTGGCATGGGCTTCGAGGGCTTTTAAGTGGACGGGTAATAGTGGGCCGGAAGGCGCGTTGTGGCAGTGGAAGGCGTGCACGGGCTGGAAGCCCGTGTCACCTCTCCGGTGTCACCTCTCCCGTGTCACGTTGGATAGCGTTGCTCTATGGCTCAATGTTCAATGGCTGACCGATTGCGTTTAGGCGTTTGGTTTAGTCTGGGCGGCGCATTGAATTCGTGCTGTTATGGGTGTATTGGTGTTCCTGTGTTGGCGCGGCCGGGGGCATTTTCATGGGGGGAGTCGTCCGGTTCGGGCAAGCCGTGTTCAAGGGGTGGTTTGCAGGACGCTTTGGACGGCGGCGCGGATTCCGTGGTCGCGGATGGCGGTGAGGTCGGCGGTCACGGCTTTGGTCAGGCCGGGGACGCGGTTCAGGTCGGTGTCCCAGAACGACGTTTGGGCGAGTGCGGCGGTGGCATAGTTGTGGAGATTGCCGTCGCTGGCGAGTTGGCTGGTCAGTGCGGCGAAGGTGTCAATGACTTCGGGGGAGTCGTCGACCGGGTATTCGGCGGCGCCGGCGTGGCCGACGGCGGCGTGGTCGGCCTGGCGTTTGATCTGGTAGAATCGGAGCAGGGCGGCCAGGGAGAAGGTCAGGGCCGGCGGCAGGGCGTGTTTGAGATTGAGGTAGTCCAAGAGGCTTGGCAGCACCCGCACCTTCCATTTGGAGACGGAATTAAGGGAAATGGCCAGCAGCCGGTGTTGGGCGTAGGGGTTTCGGAAGCGTTCGAGCACGGAATCGGCGAAAAAGCGCTTTTCGTCGTCCGGCAGATTGACGGTCGGGAAGATGTCGTGGTTGATGGCTTGGGCGACGAAGGCGCCGAAGGTCTGGTCGGCCATCATTTCGTCGACGAATGTGAGGCCGGCCAGGCTGGCGGCGAGGACGCTGGCCGTGTGGGCGCCGTTCAGGAAGCGCACTTTGCGGGTCCGGTACGGGGTTTGATTGTCGGTGAAGATGACATTGAGGCCGGCCTGGGCGAAGGGCAGTTCGGCCGCCAGGGACGCGGGTCCTTCGATGACGAAGAAATGGAAGATTTCGCCGCAGTCGATGAGTTTGTCCTGGTAGCCCAGTTCGGCTTCCAGGCGTGCGGCTTCGGCGCGCGGGTAGCCGGCGACGATGCGGTCGACGAGGGTGTTGACGAAGGTGCAGGCCAAGTCGAGCCAGGCGGTGAAGGCGGCGGGCAGCCGCCAGAGAGCCGCGTACTGGCGGATGCATTCTTTGAGGGTGCTGCCGTTTTTGTCGATCAGTTCACAGGGAATGATGATCAGGCCGCGGTGGCGGTCGCCCTGGACGGCTTGGAAGCGGGCATGGAGGAGGCTGGTCAGTTTGGCGGGGAAGGTGTTCTGGCATTTTTCCGGCGTGTAGGGTTCCGGCTTGAAGTCGATGCCGGCCTCGGTCGTGTTGGAGAAGACGAAGCGCAGGTCCGGGCTGCTGGCGAGGCGCACGGCTTCCTGCCAGTGTGTGTAGGGGTTCAGGCAGTCGTTGACGACGTCGATGATTTCGCGGTTTTCGACCGGTTTGCCGTTGTCGATGCCGCGGAGGACGAGCGTGTAGAGACCGCCCTGGGCGTTGATCTGGTCGGCCATGCCCTGTGGCAGCGGCTGGATGATCCTGACCTGGCCGTTGAAGTCCGTCTTCTGGTTGAGGCGTTGAATCATCCAGTCGATGAAGGCGCGCAGAAAGTTGCCTTCCCCGAATTGCAGGACGCGGACCGGGCGCGGCGAAGGCGTGGAGCGGGTGAGCAATGCCATGATGGATGATCCCT
Source organism: Verrucomicrobiota bacterium (assembly GCA_022709995.1). GTDB lineage: Bacteria > Verrucomicrobiota > Lentisphaeria > Oligosphaerales > Oligosphaeraceae > JAAZKI01. The sequence goes on from JAKLHU010000122.1 coordinate 4,417, forward strand.
TGATTGAGGGTGGTTATAGAGGGCCGCGGCCGGGCGGCCGGGCGGCTTTCAAGGGGCTCGGCCCGGATTCCCGGCCGGGTTCGCGTCCTGCTCCTGGACGGCCTAGACGGCGGCAAAGGGGAATTTCGGCGGCGTTTGGGACCGGCGGCGTTGAGGAAGCAGCGACAGGGATTATAATATCATTCCGGCACGGTATGTTTCAACTGGAAAGGACAGAGCAACGATGGACAGCGTCAGGCAGCGTCTGGAAGCGATGGCGGAGCCGGGGTACCGGGCTTTCGCGGAAAAAATCGTCAAAGGCCGGGCGCCGATACTCGGGGTCAGGTCGGCCGGAATGCAGAAACTCCTCCAGGAGATTCTGGCCGGCGACTGGCGGGCCTTTCTGGAAGCGTCTGTTGGCGGCACCTACGAGGAGCTGGTGCTGATCGGCGGGGTGATTGGCAGCGCGCCCATGCCGTTGGCCGAGCGTCTGGAACGACTGCGGGGCTTCGTGCCGAAAATCGACAGCTGGGCTGTCTGTGATTCAGTCTGCGGACGGCTCCGGTTTGCGGCGGGCGAGGCCGAGGCCGGCTGGGAGTTTCTGGCGTCGCATCTCCGGCAAGACGGTGAATTCGCGGTTCGTTTCGGCGTCGTCGGGCTGATGACGGCTTTCCTGCGGGAGCCGTATGTGGCGCGGCTGCTGGCGGCCTGGGACGGCGTTCTGCACGAGGGCTATTATGCTCGCATGGCGGTCGCCTGGGCGGTTTCCATCGCCTATGTCAGTTTTCCGGCTCTGGTGGAGCCGTATCTGGCGGACAACCGTCTGGACAAATGGACCTACAACAAGGCGCTGCAGAAGATCATCGAATCCCGTCAGATCACGGAGGAGACGCGGGCGGCCATGCGGCAGCGGAAGCGCCGCTGACCTTTGTCGACGGTTCCAGCGGCTCGCGGTTGAGGGCGCAAGGGCGAGGTGACGTCAGGTCTCGACACGGGTGGCCGGCGCGGGGCGCGGCGGGGTCCGTGCGGTTTGCCGTTGTCCTGGTCAGTTTCTGGTCAGGGTGGCGACGACTGGGCTGTGGTCCGAGACCAGGTGGTCGCCGACGATTTTGAAGTCCTTGACGGTGAAGGCGTTTTTCGGGTAGGTGCAGATGAAGTCGATCTGCCGCCAGCCGAATTTGCCGGTTTCGCAGGAAGGCGTCTCCGGTTCCTGGTCGTTGGCGACGTCCCAGTGTTTATGGATGTAGTCCAGGGTCGAGGTCCCTTCGAAGGTGTTGAAGTCCCCGACCCAGATGGCCGGGAAGTACTCTTTGTCGATGACCGTGTCGGTGATCAGCTTGGCGTTCAGCGTGCGGTACTGCTCGTCGCCGTCAAATTCGCCCTGGTAGGAGAAATGGGTGACGATGAAGTAGTAGGGCTGTTCGGCATGGACCTTGATGATGATGGCGGTTCTGGGCTCGATGCCCTCCGGCGTGGCCAGGACGATTTTTTCCATGACCGTGAAGTCTTTTCGGGCCATGGCGGCGATGCCGTATTCGCCGCGTCCCGACGGGTAGAACAGGGTGCGCCCGAAGAACACGTTCAGGTCGAGTTCGCGGCCGAGGGCTGTGGGCACGTCGACGTCCGGGGAGGCGTGGTGGAAAATCGTCACTTCCTGCAGGCCGACGACATCCGGGTGATGCGCTCTGATCATGGCCGCCGTGCGGCGCCAGTCGGCGACCTTGTCGGTTCCGAGTGTGAAATGGATGTTGTAGGTCATGACCTGGATGTCCTGGCTCATCGCTGTTCTCCCGGGAGTTGGGTGGAACCATAAAAAAGCCGCCCAATTGCCATCATGCTGATGGTTCAGGGCGGCTGGCAAAGATTACGTCAAAGCAAGCTTATTCAATGGCTTTCTTGACATCTTTCTGAGCATCGGCGGCGGCGTCTTTGGCGCTTTCAGCGGCGGCGTTCAATTTGTCGCCGAGGGTTTCTTTTTTCTTGCAGCTGACGAGGGGGAGGGTCAGTGCGACGGCGAGGGCGAGAAGCAGCATCTTTTTCATTGTCATTCCTTTCAATGTTTTCAGCAACCTCCAACCACTCTGGGATTGTTGCAATCGGGTTGGATAGGGAATTAATGTAGACGGGGTTTACGGCTCTGCAAGTCGGCAAATGAAAATAATTGTGAAAAGGAATGGCGGCCCGGCCGGGGTGAAAACCGGCTGGCGCGCCAGCCGGGCGTCGCTGGCGGCAGGGTTTGGCGCGGGCGGTTCCGGTTTAGTTGCTGTATTTCCATTCATGCAGCCAGGCGCGCAT
>JAKLHU010000123.1 GCA_022709995.1 Verrucomicrobiota bacterium
CCGAACATGCGCCTGGTTGGCGATCAGCCCCCGGCGTACATCCTCCCGAAGGCGGGGGCGGATTTCTTCGCCCTGGCGATTCGCTCCGAAGCGCCGGCAGAGCATGTCCAGGTCACGCTGAGCGACCCGGACGGGAAGGTCGTGTTCGACGGCAACACCCGCGACACGGGCGTCGTCAATCTGCGCGGCGAAACCGGTGGCCGTCACGGCGCCTGGAAGCTGGAAATGACCAAGGCGATCGAGGACATCTATATTGAATTAGGCGACTTCTGCGAACCCCGCCTGGCCACTCACCCGGCCCGGCTGCTGCAATCCGTGCAGCCGTGACCGACCTTCTCCCCGAAAAAGCCTTAAGAACCTTTGTCGTGCGTCCAATGTGTCCGTAACCTCTGCATCCCCCACTCATGAGGGCTTCGGGACTGCCGCTCGGGCGCCAGCCCCGCCCTCGGAAAGGCGACTTCACCATGAAACGTTTCGTGCTCCTTGCCGTCATGTTGTCCCTGGCCCTGACGAGCTTCGCGCAGTTCCCGAACCGGGATACGCTGGGGCGGTCCGATAAATTCCGGATTTTGGTCGACAAGGTGATTTCAGCGGCGAATGGCTGGAAGTTCACGCCGGCCGCGATGCAGGAAATCAAGGCCGCCGAGTTCAATGTCATCAGCCCTCGGATTGGCGGCCACGACCTCGCGGTCTGCCGTGAACAGGCGCAGCTGGCCTATGACGCCGGCCTGTACTACATGGCCTGGATGCGCGGCACGCTGACTGCCAAGCAGGACGTCAAAATGGTCTGGGAAGACGGCGCCGAGCAGGATCTCTGCAGCCCCAATGCCGACGAATTCTGGGAATGGACCACGGACCTGGTCCTCGGACACGCCCGCATTTCCACCGAAATTCCGACTTTCATCGGCTCCTTCCTGGATTACGAGAATTACTCTCCCGACAGCCGCGGGAACTGCTACGGGCTGTCCTACGACCGGAAAATCCTGGCCGAGTTCGGGAAGTCGCTCGGCCGGGCCATCCCGGAGATGCCGCCGGCCGAACGCCATCCCTGGCTGGTGAAGAACAAGCTCGACGGGCAGTTCCGCGCGTTCCAGATCGCCTCCTGGCGCGAGCGCTGCCGTCGCTTGCGCGAGCAGGTCGACGCCATCAACCCGAAATTCCAGTTCATCGTCTATCCGGCGCCCGGGACCTTGTTCATGCTTGAGGCCGTCTGCCATGAATGGGGCACCGAACAGGCCCCGCTGATTCTCGCCGATGCGTACACCTACGGCCGGCCGTCGGAATTCATGGACGAGGCGCCGTCGTTGATCGCCAACCGCAAGATGCTGCTGGACAACATGGCCTCCATCCGGCCCATGGGCGCACCGCATCTGTACTCGGGCGGCATCGACCCGGTCGTGAAAGGCGCCGATCCCGAATTCAGCGGCAAGAACGCCAGCATGATCTCCGAAGTCACCGACGGCTATTGGATTTTCTATGAAGGGCCGCGCTATACCAAGGAAGAGCACGGCGTCTATTTCGAATGGTTTGGCCGCGCCAATGCCGAAATCGCCCGCGGCGTCTACGACCTGCAATATGTGCCGCGTTCCGCGCCGGAAAACCTCGGCGACACCAAGGTCGACCGCAAAACCGACAAGCCGCAGCTCGGCGTCTATGGCATGAAGAATGTCCAGATCGACGAGATAGTCAAGGCCGGCGTCTTCGAAGTGCACAATGTCACCGGCATGTCGGTGGAATACCTCCGGCAGCTCGACGTCGTCCTGCTGCAGAACTTCAATCTGCCGCTGCCGGTCGACAGCGAGATTTCGCGCAACCTGCGCGCCTACGTCGAGGGCGGCGGGGCGCTTCTCCTCGGCCATGACACGGCCTGGTTCATGGAGAGCATGTTCCCGGAAGTCGCCGCCCGCGACCTGCCGAAAAACAAGGTCGAGGCCGAACGCCATGTCGTGGACACGCCGCTGGTCGTGGTCGAGGCGCACCCGGCCGTCGGCCCGGTCCCCGTGGACACGTCGTTCCCGACCGAATTCCGCGATCACATGATCTTCAAGCCCGGCCCGTCTGGCCGCGTCGTGGTCCGCAACGCCTTTGGCGACCCGGTCTACGTGCTGGGACAGGTCGGCAAGGGCCGGGTGGTGTTCTCCGGATCCTATTACGGATACAGCAAGCCCTTGAGCGGCCATGAAAAAGACGTCTTCACGAACACCTTGAACTGGCTCGCCGCCAAGCCTTGAAGCTGATGATACCGCACGGGCCCGGGCTCGAAGCCCGCCAGAAATGCTTCCGCCGAAAGATTCATCCGCCGATGGCGCCGATTGCCAAGGTGCGCCTTGGCCATCGGCGCTCATCAGCGTAATCAGCGGAGAAAACGAAGGAATCACGGCCGATAAAGCATCACGTCACGGGCATCGTCTGCATGTCCTTGCCGAAGCGCAAGCCGTTGAGCCGGGGACATTTCGGATGGGTCCGGGCGGAAGCCCGTGCCGCTTTTCCCGCGTCCTTGCCGGCGGCGCGCGCCGCGCCGCCTCAGCGCTCCCGGATATAGGGCCCGAGTTCCATGTCCGCATACGACGCCCCCGGGCGCACGACGGGATACAACACTTCGTTGATGTCGGTGACCACTTCCAGCATGGCCGGGCCGTTTGCCGCCAGCCAGGCGTCCATGTTCCGGGGCAGGTCGGCGCGCCGGGTGACGCGTTTCGCCAGCGGAAAATGGCACAGGCGCGCCATGGCGGCGAAATCGACGTCCCGCGCCCGCTCCGTGGCCGAATGACGCCCGCCATAGGCGACGTCCTCCAGATTGCGCACCATGCCGTCGCTGTGATTGTTGAGCAGGAGAATTTTGATCGGCAGCTGCAAGGTGCCGATGGTGTGGATTTCGCCCAGGTTCATGCGGAAACTGCCGTCGCCGTCAATGACGACAACCGTCGCCCCGGGCTTCGCGTGGCAGGCACCGACCGCGGCCGGCATCCCGAAGCCCATGGTGCCAAAGCTGCCGGAGGTGAGGAAGCGCCGGGGATGGCGCATGCGCAGGTATTGCGCGGCCAGCAGCTGGTGGTTGCCGACGCCGGTCGTGAAGATCATGTCGTCCGTCAAACGGGCGTTGAGGAGGTCTAAGACCTCCGCCTGCTGGATGGCGTCGCCGTCGCGACGATAGTCCAGCGGCCAGGATTTCTTCAGTTTGGCGGCATGCTCAGTCCAGCCGCCGATGTCGATGCGAATGTCGTGTTCCTCCGCATAGGCGGCCAGGTCGTCAAGCGCCGCGGCCGCATCGCCCATGAAGGTGAATTCCGGCTGCCGTTCCTCGCGGATCTGGTACATCTTGCGCGGATTGACGTCAATATAGGCGATCTTGGCGTCAATCGCGAAACCGACTTTTTCGGCGACGCGGTCGTCCCAGCGCACGCCGATGGCAAAGAAGAAGTCGTTGTCCTGGATGATCTTGTTGGCAGACGGCGTTCCGAACATGCCGAGCAGTCCCAGCGCCGTGGGCGCATTTTCGTCGACCACGCCTTTGGCCATCAGGGTATTGACGGACGGAATGCCGAAGCGCGCGTTGAATCGGCGGATGGCGGCGCTCCCCTCCCGGGTGTTGAGACCGCCGCCGAGGTACAGAAGCGGTTTCCGGGCGGACGCCAGCACGTCGAAGAAACTCTGGCACTGCGCTTTCGACAAGTGGCATTCGTTGGTGTAGACATTGGCAAAGCGCTTGACGTTGCCGCCCTGGTACTGGCTGCCGGTCTGCTGCAGGTTCAGCGGCAGGTCGATGATGACCGGCCCGGGCTTGCCGGAACGCGCCAGGAAATAGGCGTCCTTGATGACCGACTCGAGGTTGCCGATGCTGTTGACGGACACGACGTGCTTGGCCGTCGGCCCGAACACCGACGCGACGTCGATGTGCTGGAAAGAGTCGGTGCCGAGCTTGTGCTCCGGGACCTGGCCGGCGATGACCAGCAAAGGCACGCTGTCGGCGTACGAGTCGGCCACCGCGGTCAGCGTGTTGGTGATGGCCGGCCCGGAGGTGACAATGGCGACGCCGACACTGTCGCCGGCCCGCGAATATCCCGCGGCGCTGAAGGCGGCGCTTTGCTCATTGGAACTGATGACAATCTTGATGGAACTCGTTCCCAGCTCGTCCATGACGGGCAGGATGGCGGCGCCGGTGTAGCCGAACACGTGGGTCACCCCGAGTTCCTCCAGGCACTTGACGATGCAAATGGCGCCTCTCATGGTCTTTTCCTTGCTGCGGTGGTGTGTTGTCTCGCCGGATTGCTTCCCGCCGGCGGGGCGAAGCGACAGCGGCGCAGGTGGCCGCCAGACGCATCGAACGCCAAGGCGGGTATGGTCGCCGTAGCGCCGGGCTGACATAATATAATGCCGCCAAACGTCGCCTCGCAAGGCCGGAATAATTTTGCCTGGAGCGGCGGCGGTCATCGGTTAGCCATTGCATCTGGCGGCGGTAGTGGGCTGATGCGCCAAGGTGGCGCCTCAGGCCCTGAGGCGCCCAAGCGTTGACTTCTCAAGTGCTCAGTTATCAATGGCTGGCCGCTTACGGGCGGATTTCAAGCGGGTCGGTGATTGACTCGGCCGTCCGGAAAGATACAGTAAGATACAGACTCGCCGAGGCGCCCGGCGAATTCCGCCTTGCCCCTATCCCTCTGTAATGCTCGGCCGGCGCGGCGCTGCCCGGCCTGTCCGCTGGCGCCGAGCCCGTCCCTGACCTGGAGAACAATTTCATGACGACGTCGATTGTTGTACTTGACGGCCATGCCTTGAATCCTGGTGACTTGAGCTGGTCCGGCCTGGAGGCTCTGGGCGACGGCGCCGTCTACGACCATACCCCGCCGGAAATGGTTTTGGAACGCGCCGGCGGGGCGGATGTCGTCCTGACCAACAAGACCCCGCTGACGGCGCCGGCCATCGCGGCGCTGCCCAGGCTGAAATACATCGGCGTCTTGGCCACCGGCATTAATGTCGTCGACATCGCGGCCGCCCGCCAGCGCGGCATCCCGGTGACCAACATTCCGGCGTACAGCACGCCGTCGGTGGTGCAGATGACCTTCGCGCTGCTGCTGGAGCTGACGCAGCATGTCGGCCATCACGCCCGGACCGTCCGCGACGGCCGCTGGTGCCAAAACCGCGACTTTTGCTACTGGGACTATCCTCTGATTGAGCTTGACGGGCTGACTTTTGGCGCGGTCGGCTACGGCCGCATCGGCCGCGCGGTGGCGGCGGCGGCGCGCGCTTTCGGGATGAACGTCCTGGCCTGCGGCACGTCCCCGAAGACCGACCCCCCGACCCAATTCACCGACCTCGAGTCTCTCCTGGCGGCCAGCGACGTCGTCAGTTTGCACTGTCCGCTGACCGCCGCCAATCAGGGTTTCATCAATGCGAGGCGTCTGGCCCTGATGAAGCCGACGGCCTATTTGCTCAACACGGCCCGGGGACCGCTGGTTGACGAACAGGCCTTGGCGGACGCCCTCAACGCCGGACGCCTGGCCGGCGCCGGCCTTGATGTGCTTTCCCAGGAGCCGCCGTCGCCCGACAATCCGCTCCTGAAGGCCAAAAACTGCCTGATCACCCCGCACATCGCCTGGGCGACCCGCGCCGCCCGCCAACGGCTGATGGAAACGGCTGTCGCCAATGTCCGCGCTTTTCTGGCCGGTCAGCCCGTCAACGTGGTCAATCCCTGAGCAGCGCCGTAATTAGGGGAACGGCCCTTCTCCGGCCATGGTTGTTTTGTCCAATTGCAGAGGCGTCCGCTGGCCACCGTTAAGGTCCGGCGACGATTCGGAGGGCTGTTCCGGCCGTGATGACGACGGCCGTGTCGAAGTCGATCACGCCATTGGCAGCGCGGCTGGGGAGATGACGTCGTCCGAGCGTGACTTTGACGTCATGGTCGCTTTTGGCCAGAGCCAGGGCCAGGCTTTTGAGCGTCAGGCAGCCATACAGGACGCGCAGGACTGCTTTTCCGGGCCGGATGTCGATGTCGCCCCAGGCGGTACCCAGCGACCAGAAGCACCGGAAACGTTTGGCCGTTGTCGTGGCCGGGTGGAAGCCAATCGTTTGTCGGACCATGTCGAACTGCAGGCCGCTGAAGGCGTTCAGCAGGGCGTAGCTGGCCATGGAGCGGGCGTAGTTGCTGCCGCATTCGATTTCATTCCACGGGTTTCGCCGTTCGCCGTCATAGCGGTCGCGCACGGCTTTGACCATGGCCGTGCCTTCACGCACCATGCCGTTCCGGATGAGGTGGCCGGCGGCCTGGTATTCGAAGCCGTGCATGGTCTCCTCGGCATACGGGACGGGGATGACCGGCTTGCGCTTGCCCGCCGGCCAGGCGAACATGACTGTGCCGGCCTCGTCATCCAGGCAGAAGAGCCGGCAGGGGTTGACGGCATCGCGCATCGACGGCTTGTAGTTGTGGCGCCAGATGGCCGTCAGGGCGTGGCGCGTCTGCTCGCGGTCCAGGACATCGCCCAGGCCGATCAGGTCGGCATGCCATTGGGCCAGGACCTGGTCGATGCCGCAGCCGTCGCCGATCTGGTACTTCAGTTCGCCGTGCTCGTCGCTCCAGTAGGTGCCGCGGATGGCGGGGTCTTCGCGGTAGGGCTCAAGCAGGTCCTGGTCCGCGAGGTCGATCCGTTGGATGAAGTACTCGCCGTTGAACAGGTGCTG
>JAKLHU010000124.1 GCA_022709995.1 Verrucomicrobiota bacterium
ATGGAGGGCTTCCCCGTCACCATCCGTCTGCTCGACCCGCCGCTGCATGAATTTCTGCCGCACTCCCAGCTTGGCCGCCAGGAAATTTCCCGGGCTTTGGGCATTGCCGAGGATGAAGTCCGCAAGCGGGTTGACGCTTTGCAGGAGAACAACCCGATGATGGGGCACCGCGGCGTCCGTCTCAGCGTCACCTATCCGGAGATGACGGAGTACCAGGCCCGGGCCGTGTTCGAGTCGGCGGCGGAACTTACCCGCGGCGGCAAGAAAGTCGTTCCGGAAATCATGGTTCCGATCACCTGCGATGTCAGCGAACTCAATCACACCAAGGTCATCATCGACCGCGTCCATGCCGAGATCCTGCGGCGCTTCGACCTGCGCAAGCTGCCCTACAAGCTCGGCACCATGATCGAAATCCCGCGCGCCGCCCTGCTCGCCGACCAGATGGCCGCCAGCGCCGAATTTTTCTCGTTCGGCACGAACGACCTGACTCAGTTGACATTCGGCTTCAGCCGCGATGACATCGGCAATTTCATGTCGACTTATCTTGATCAACGCATCTTGAACGCGGACCCGTTCCAGACGATTGACCAGTCCGGCGTCGGCGCCCTGATTGAAATGGCGACGGTCAAGGGCCGGTCGGCGCGGCCGGACCTGAAGGTCGGCATCTGCGGTGAACAGGGCGGCGACCCCGCCTCCGTCGAATTCTGTTTCAAAGTCGGCTTGAATTATGTCAGCTGCTCGCCCTTCCGGGTGCCGGTGGCACGGGTTGCGTCGGCGCAGGCGGCCATCAAAGCCGAGAAATAAGACGGCAGGCGCAGCCGGAAGCCTCGTTCCGATGCAAGGCGACTGGCGGCACGAGTCGGCAGCCGGGCGCGCCGATGTCCGCTTCCGGCCGTCATTGGGAATGATGACGGCCGGATGGCCCGGCGGCGCTCGGTCTCCGGGCTGGCCGCAGGCGTCGGGGGATGGTCTGGCTGGCTGGAGGCCGGCCAAGCAAGCGTTCCGGATCAGTGTACAACTCGGCGCTCCGCAGGGACAATTTGCAGGTCACAGGCTCCTTGGGTGGGAGGCGGCGTATGGTGTTCAGGCTTTAGCCTGCTCCCCATTCCCCGGTTATCCGGCCATGTAACATAGGGGGAAATGGATTGACCATGAGTGAGTGGACGGCTTCATCCGCGGCGTTGGCGCCAGCCCCCCCGTCGGTTCCGGCCGAACCAGCCCTGCTGGCGGCCGCTTCGCCGGCGTCGGCCGGCGCCGTGCCGTCGGCCCCGGAGGTGACCTGGCATTTGCGGGTCGCCTATGATGGCGGCGCCTATGCCGGCTGGCAGGTGCAGCCGACGCTCAAGACCGTCCAGGGCGAATTGCGCACGCGGCTCCGGCTCATGCTCCGTTGTCCGGAACTGAAGATATACGGCTGCAGCCGCACCGACGCGGGGGTCCACGCCCTCGACCAGCAAGTCAGCTTCACGGCGCCGACGCCGGTCGAATTCACTCCCTAGCACTTGGTCGCCAAGCTCAACCGCTGGCTGCCGGACGACATCGTCGTGCTCAGCGCCGCGGTGCGCGCGCCCGGGTTCAATGCCCGCTTGCACAATGCCGGCAAAGCCTACACTTACTGCATCTCGCCAAGCCGCAAGGTCAATCCGCTGCTGGCGCGTTTTATCTGGCGGACGCCGCGGCCGCTTGATGTCGACGCCATGCGGTCCGCGGCGGCCTATCTGGTCGGCGAGCATGACTTTGCCTCCTTTGCCGCCAATTCCGGCCAGGAAGTCGAATCGACGGTCCGGACGGTGCATCGCCTGGAGCTGCTGGAAGACCGCGGGCTGCTTTTCCTGAATGCGGTCGGCGAGAGTTTTTTGTACAAGATGGTCCGCGCCTTGGCCGGCTTTCTGGTTCACGTCGGCTCTGGCCACGCCGCTCCCGAGGACGCCGTGCGGATTCTGCAGGCCAAGGATCGCTGCCAGGCGGCGGACAGCGCCCCGGCGCCCGGGCTTTTCCTGGCCAAGGTCTTCTGGGCGCCCGGGGAATGGAAAGGCTATCAGCCGCTGATTCCGCCGTTTACGCTTTGATGCTTTGACGCGTCGCCAAGTTGTGCAATGACAACCCGCGAGTATATTGATGAAGCATGAGGCCGGAAACGCCGGGCCGGGACGCCGCGCCGCCGTCCCGCCACAGCGGCGGCGCCTGACCGCCGCTGGCCCTGGGAAGGAGGCATTCATGCACTCATCGGAGCCTTTGCCGCAGCGCGATTGGAAACAACAACCTGGTTGTCGTCAGGAACAGCCACGCCAGACTTCTGGAGACTCACCTATGCCGATCACCATCAATTTTCGCATGTCTGAGGATGCCGCCGATCTCTGTCCCGTCAAAGCTCACCCGGATGACGCCGCGTTTGATCTTTTTGCCCGGCAGGAAGTGACCTTGCCGCCGGGCAACTTGGCGTTGATTCACACCGGGTTGTTTCTGGAGGTGCCGGCCGGCTACGAGGCGCAGGTGCGCCCGCGCAGCGGCCTGGCCGTCCGCCACGGCCTCACGGTCCTGAACAGCCCCGGCACCATTGACTCCGGATATCGCGGCGAAGTCGGCGTGATCCTCATCAACACCAGCCGCCAGGAATACACGGTGCGACGCGGCGAACGCATTGCGCAAATGGTCATCCAGGCCCTCCCGGAAGTCGTTCTCACCAAAGTTGAAACACTGACCGACACCGAGCGCGGCGCCGGCGGCTTTGGCAGCACCGGTCGATAAAACCACCAGACAGGGTCCTTATGTCCGCATCTCTACTGCTCACGGATATTCCTTTTACTATAGACGTGCCCTTGCTGGCCAAGGCCGTCCACCTGCCGGCCGACCCGGCGGAAAATCGTGCCGACTGGGCCGACCTCGAGGCCTTGGCGGCGCGAGCGCAGGCGGCCGGCCGGCCCAAGGCCATGTACCGGCCGGGGCGCATCACCGCACGGCGGGCTGACGCCGTTGTCGTCGACGGCGGGATCGAGCTGTGCAGCCACACGCTGGCATCCGTGGTCGGGGCCGAGGAGCGTCTGTGGTTTTTCTGCGCCACGTGCGGAACGGAAGTCCTGGCCCTGGCCGAGGGCTTGGACATTTTCCAGCAGTACTGGCTGGAGGAGATCAAGATGGTGATGCTGCGGGCCGCCAACGCGCATCTGGCCATGACCATCCGCAAAGAGCATGGCCTGCACCGCTTGTCCGGCATGGGGCCGGGATCCGGCGATGCCGGCGTGTGGGACATCTCGGAGCTCGCGAAGGTCTTCCAGGCGCTGGGCCGCGAGACCACGGACGCCGCCGGAGTGGTTCTCACCGAGTCTATGCTCATGCTGCCGAACAAGACTTCGGCCGGAGTGCATTTCCCCCTGGATCGGAACTTCGCCACCTGCCAGTTGTGCCATCGCGACAAGTGCCCGAACCGCCGGGCCCAGTTTGACCATGACCTCTGGAATGCGACCATGACCGGCCGCGATGCCGGCGGCGGCGCGGACGGCAGCCAGGGAGTTCAGCCGGCGTGTTCGTCGCCGGCCTGAGGGTCCGGCGGTCGCGACCGGATCCTGCGCCGGCCCGGTCCGGCGAAGCATTTTTTCAGTCAGCAGGGGAGAATCGCCATGCGGGAATTTGCGTATGCCGGCCATGAGCCGAGCCTGTTGCCAGCCGGAAAGACCTGGCAGCTGGTCTGGAATGACGAGTTTGACGGCACCCAGCTCGACACGAGCAAATGGGGTTTCCGGCTCAATTTCTGGGGGCGGCCGTTTCCGGCCTTCACGACCGAGGGCGTCGTTCTGGACGGCAACAGCCATGTGCAGCTGCATGTCGTCAAGAAAGACGGCCAGTACTGCTCCCCGCATCTGCAGACCGCGTCCTTGACCTATGACCTCCCGAAAGACACCGGCGCCTTCTGGCCCTTCGGCACATATGAAAAGCCGAAATTTCTGCACAAATATGGTTTTTATGAAATCCGCTGCCGTTTGAACCGCCAGCCGGGCTGGTGGACGGCGTTCTGGCTGCAGTCGCCCTCCATCGGCGCCCATCCCGACGCCCGGCAATGCGGGGTCGAATGCGACATCATGGAAAGCCAGAATTTTCCGCGGGACCGGGAGATGCGGTGCGGTAATATCTGGAATGGCTACGGCCATGATTGCCGGAATCCCGGGCACGCTCGCTACATCCTGAAGGAAACGCCCGGCGACTGGCATCGCTTTGCCGTCGATTGGAGCCGGAAAGACTATACGTTCTACACCGATGGCGAAGTCGTCCACCGCGAGATCGACATGGTCTCCGACGTCGAACAATTCATCCTCCTCTCCACGGAATGCATGGGCTACCGGAAAAATCCCCCCGCGCCGGACCCGCGCCTGTCGACTATGGTCCTGCCGGAATTCTTCGAAGTCGATTACGTGCGGGTTTTTGACGAATGCTGAGCCACTCCCGGCCGCGGCCGGCCCGCATCCCGTTTTCCCGCCGTGGCCATGTTGGCGCGACGCCGGCTGCGACGCCAGGAAATTTTTGCCCTGCCTGCAAGTTATCGGCGTCGATGGACGTGATGGCCGATGTCAAAAGCCATCGTTGCGCTGGCCTGGCCGCTGGCCGCGACCAGGCCCGGCCAAGGCGGCGCCGGTCATAGTTTGGCCAGACCGTTCACGGCTGGCGTCCGGACAGTCCCTCTGTTCGGCAATGGGAATAAAGGTCGCATGGACATCGCCTATATTTTTCGCCGACGGCCCGGCACTTACAGCATTGAGCGCGTCTTTGCGCCGATATTGGCGCAGTTGCGTTCGCAAGGCATTGAGGGCGCCATGCTGCAAGTCCCGCGGGAAAGCAGTTCATTCTGGAACGTTCTGGCGAATGTCGTCTGGGCCCGCCGGGTCAAGGCGGAACTGGTGCATGTGACCGGCGACGTGAATTACTGCATTTTGGGCCTCGGACGCCGGATGTCGGTGCTGACCATCCATGATTTCGGCTATCTGGCGCAGCTGCGTGGCCTGAAACGATGGCTGGTGAAAAAACTTTGGGTCGACTGGCCGGTAAGTCGCTGCACGGCAGTCACTTGCGTGTCGGAACAGACCCGGCGGGACTTGCTTCGCCTGACTCCGGTTGCTCCGGACAAGGTCGTCGTCATCCATAACCCGGTCCAGCCGCAGTTCGTCCCCCAGTCCGAAGCCGCCTGGCCGGCCTGTCCACGAATTCTCCATTTCAATGTGACGCCCAACAAGAACCTGGGGCGGACGGTGGCGGCGCTGGAGGGCATTCCGTGCCATCTGCGGATCATCGGAGCGGTGAATGACGCCCAGAAGCGCGAACTGGAACGGCGCCGCATCAGCTTTTCCCAGGCGGAAAATTTGACTGACGCGCAGATGCTCCAGGAGTACGAACAGTGCGATTTGGTCTGTTTTCCGTCGACGGACGAGGGCTTTGGCTTGCCGGTCATTGAAGCCCAGGCCGTCGGCCGGCCGGTGCTGACGTCGCACGTGCCGCCCCTGCCCGAAGTCGGCGGCGCCGGCGGCGCTTGTTACGTCGACCCCTTTGACGTGGCGTCCATTCGGGCCGGACTTTGCAAGATGATGACGGACGGCGACTATCGGGCCGGCCTGGTTGCCGCCGGTTTTGCCAATGCCCGCCGTTTCCAGGCGACGGCCATCGCCCGTCAGTATGCCGACCTGTATGCCCGCCTGCTGTCGCCTGGCCGGGCGGGCAACGGCCGGCCGGCGTCCAGTCGTTTGCCGTGAGGGCGGGAATGCCGCGGTCTGGCCGGAGAGCGGCGGCGGCAGTGCCGCCAGGGGGGCCGTCCGCGTCCGCGGGAGCGGGAGCGTAATTCAGGACCGGCGTGGCCGGTTCAGCAGCCAGTCTGCCGCTTCGACCAGGTCGGCGGCCAGAAAATCGGCGCCGTGATTCGGCCGGCTGCCGTCCAAGCGAAGCTGGATGGTGGTCAGGCCGAAGGCGCGTCCCAGCCTGATATCGGCATCGCTGTCGCCGATCATGGCCGACTGCGCCACGTCGACGGCGAAATCGCGGCAGGCCTGTTCGAGCATTCCGGTGGCCGGTTTTCGGCAGCCGCAGCCGTCCTGGGGATGATGCGGGCAGTAGTAGATGGCGTCCAGGGCGAGATCCTGTTGGGCGAGCAGTTCCCGCAGGCGGGCATGGACGGCGGCAAGGTCGTCTTCCGTCAGCAAGCCGCGGCCGATGCCGGCCTGGTTGGTGACCAGGACCAGGCCATAGCCGGCCGCCCGCAAGCGCCGGAGGCCTTCCAGGGCGCGGGGCGTGAACTCAATCCCGGCCGGATTGCGCAAATACGGCTTGTCAACGATCAGCGTGTCGTCACGGTCGAGAAAAACATAGGGCTGGCGCATCTCTCGGCTCCTCGCTGCGGCCAGGCCGACGGTCGGACAGACGCCCTCCGGGCACGGGCTTGGCCATTAAAAAAGCCCGCCCGAAGTTCCCGGGCGGGCTTTTGGAAACGACATTGGACTGGCGGGGTTGACGGGATTCGAACCCGCGACCTTCGCCGTGACAGGGCGATGCTCTAACCAATTGCGCTACAACCCCAATGTGTCTCGTATTGGCAATCCGCTGCTAAGGGACTGGCGGGGTTGACGGGATTCGAACCCGCGACCTTCGCCGTGACAGGGCGATGCTCTAACCAATTGCGCTACAA
>JAKLHU010000125.1 GCA_022709995.1 Verrucomicrobiota bacterium
TCCAGACAGCAGGCAAACCGCCTCCTGACGCGTGACCAAATCGATATCTTTTTAAGGTAAGGCCGGAAAGAAAAAAAGCCACCGTGCCACCAGCACATCACCGTCAAGTCCGAAGGACCATTTATCCCCCGGTCCGCGTCCCGGCGAAATATCGCTGCAGAACGGCCACCGGAGAGGCCGTCGGCGGGAAATAGACATACCCAGCGCCGGCCAGGGCGGTCACCCGCGCGGCCTGCCGCTGATGCTCCCCGGCCAGACGGTCCTGGTCCCGCCGCCAAGCCGCGCAGCTGACAAGCCGACGGACACCGGTTTCGGCATCCGCGACGTCCAGCCAGCCGGTGGCCGGGAGGCCAACTTCCGCCGCCAGCCCGAGATGACAGACCAGGACGTCGTGGCGGCCGGCAAGGGCAGCCAGGCCGGCGCCATATTGCCGGTCCGCCAAGTCGCTGACGATGATGATGTGCGAACGGCGACGACGAACGCCGCCGGCCAGCAGCCGCACCAGACCGGCCAGGGCCGTGGCCGGCGATTCCGGCGATACCCCGAGAATGTCCCGAATGACCTGCTGCGCCTGGCGCTCGCCGCGCCGCGGCGGCAGCCGCCCTTCCACCCGGTCCGAAAACAGAACCAGCTCCATGGGATCATGACCCCAGGCCGCACAATACGCCAGCAAGCCGGCGATTTCCGCCACCCGCCGGATTTTCGCCTTTTCCAAACGCATGGAACGTGAAACATCAACACCAAGGATTACATTAACCTCGCGCTCTTCCTGATGACGCGTCAACAGCAATTGGCCCGTCCGCAACGACGCCGGCCAGCAAATCTGCCGGGCATCATCGCCATCCTGATACGCACGGTAATCCGCGAAATCCAACCCCGAGCCCTGGTAGCGGCTGACATAAGCCCCGCCCAGAGCGCCGGCGACATCACGGCGCAGACGCAGGCACAATCGCCGCGACCATTCCGCCAAAACCGGTTCGACTGCTGGCTGACTTTCTTCCGACTGCATCATCATTGCCTTCTTGCCAAGGTGCTCGGCCATGCCACTGACCAATATAATCGCGGAATTCCTGTCCGCCAACCACATCCCCGAGCACGTCATCTGCGGATTCAGCGGCGGCGCCGACAGCACCGCCCTGCTCCTGGCCCTGCATTCCGCCCGACCCAGCGTCCTCGCCGTCCACTGCCATCACGGCCTGCGTGGACAGGATGCCGACGAGGATGCCGAATGGTGCCGTCAATTCTGCCGGCAACGAGACATCCGCTTCCAGCTGCTCCACCTCGAGGTGCCGGCCCAACGCCAGCCCGGCGAAAGCATCGAAGCAGCCGCGCGCCGCCTGCGCCTGCAAAGCTGGCAAAAACTCAGCGGCGGAAACATCCCCGTCTTCCTGGCCCATCATGCCGACGACGCCCTCGAAGACCTCTTCCTGAAAATGGCCCGTGGCGCCAATTGCTCCGGGCTGACCGGGCTGCGACCATCCCGAAACGTCGCCGGCGTCCAGCTCTGCCGCCCTCTGCTCGCCGTCCGCCGCCAAACCATCGAAGCGTACCTGCTCGCGCACGGCATCAGCGACTGGCGCCAAGACGCGACCAACGCCGACGACGTTTTCCGCCGCAACGCCGTCCGCAACCAGCTCCTGCCCCTGTTCCGGCGCATTTTCGGCACCGACGCCGGCCTGACGCAATCCCTGCGGACTCTCCGCCAGGATGCCGACTGCCTGGAAGCGGCCGCCGCCGCCCGGTCGCCGGTCACGCCGGCGGATTGGCAGGATCTCCCCGACGCGTTGCTGGTGCGGCTTCTGCAACGCCTGCTGCCCGCGGGAGTGGCGGTCTCGCATCACACGCTGTCCCGCCTGGGCGGTGCTCTCCGGCAGTTCTCCGGCGTTCCGCTCACCGTCAGCATCAATCATGACTTCGCGCTCCGGTTGACCCGCGACCACGTGCGCCTCGTCAGCACTGGCCTGGCAGCGCCGGCCGCGACGCCTCCCCGAAGCTGGCCCTGGCAGACCTGCCCCGCCCTGATCCTGCCGGAACTGGGCTGTGAGCTGCGGGCGACTGCCACTGCACCGGCCGCCGCCCCCGCGGAAGCACGTTCCCGCGCCGCCAACGTGGTGACATTCGCCGCGGAATCCATGCCGCCAATCCTGACCGTACGAACCTGGCTGCCTGGCGATTGCATGACGCCTTTTGGCGGGACAGCCGCCAAAAAGCTCCAAGACATTTTCACGGATGCGCGCATCCCCCGTGACCAACGCCATCGTCTTCCCGTGGTCCTGGCGGGAGACGAAATCATCTGGGTCGCCGGGGTCCGCCGGGCCGCGTGGGCGCCGGTCCGGCCGGAAACTGGAACCGTTGTCACTCTGGCCTGGCAGATCGCACCAGACGCAGACGTCGCCCCCTAACCCGCCCCATCGCGGAACAAAGTTACTGCAATAACCTGAGCCATAATCACTTGGAAAATCAGGCGCCTCCGGGCCGGAGGCGCCTACTTGACCCGGGAGAAGCGACACGGACTTCCTGCCCGTGCTCGCCAACCATTGCCACTACGCCAGTTACTGCAAAAACGTGAGTGATAATCATTGGGCCGCGCGGGCGCCTCCGGGCCGGAAGCGCCTACTTGGCGCACGCGAGGTGACACGGGCTTCCAGCCCGTGCTCGCCAACCATTGCCACTACGCCAGTTACCGCAGAAACGTGAGTGATAATCATTGAGCCGCGTGGGCGCCTCCGGGCCGGAGGCGCCTACTTGGCGCACGAGAGGTGACACGGGCTTCCATTGCCGCGACAGGCGCCACTGCACGATGTCGACGGCACATCACACCCCTGTGTCTCCGTGCGATTTCCCGCCCCAAAAACGCGAGGCGACAGAGTCAATCTGTCGCCTCGCTGGTCATTGGAGATTCACGATGCCGGCGCCTGTTCGGGGCGTGTCTGGTCAATCGTGATTATGGGGCGCGGCGGCCGGCATGCCGGGCATGGCCGGCGCCGACGGCGCTTCCACCAGGATTTTCGCGTGCTTGTCAGTCCGCAGTTTGGCAACCAGGTCCGTGTAGGTCTTCTGCCCCTTCTGCTCTTCCAAAAACTGCGTAATCCGGGGCTGGACTTCATCCAGCGGCTGCGTTGTTGCACCGCCGCTCTTGATCAAGTGATAGCCAAACTGGGTTTCCACCGGCTCGCTGACTTCGCCATCCTTCAGTTTCTCCAGCGCCTGCTCAAACTCCGGCACCATTTGGCCACGGCCAAATTTGCCCAGACTGCCGCCCTGCTCTTTGCTGGGGCAGTCACTGTGCTGCTTCGCCAATTCGGCAAAATCGCCGCCGTCCTTCAATTGTTTTTGAACCGACTCGATCTTGGTCTTGGCCGCCGCCCGGGAAGCATCGTCTTTCTCAAAACGGACCAGGATATGCGACGCGGACAGGAAGTTGAAATGCTGCGGGTTCTCGTCATAGAACTTTTTGACTTCCTCGGGCGTGACGGCAGTTTCCTTTTTGACCATGTCATTTACCATGATGCGTTCGACGATGCGCTTGCGCAGCGTTTCCTCGGAATCAATGCCATTGGCAGTCAATAGCTTGGCAAATTCTTCCTGGCCATGCTTGCCTTTGATCTCTTCAAGCTCCTTGGCGGCTTCGCCATCATTGGGAGCAATGCCGCGCACCGTCGCCTCATTGACCACCAGCGCCTGGTCGAGCATCATGCCCGTCAGGTCATGCACATAGCCCTTGACGGCGTCAACCGTCAGGGCGCCGCCGGCCTGCATGGCTTCTTTCTGCGCGGAAATGATCTGGACAATCATTTTCGACTTGACATCGCCGCCATCATAAGTCGCTACGACTTCCGGCAGAGACGCCAAATACGTCGCAACCGCCGCCGGATCGGCAGCCGGGGCGGCGGCAGCCGGGGCGGCGGCAGCCGGGGCGGCGGCAGCCGGGGCGACGGCAGCCGGGGCGACGCCTTCCTGGGCCAGAGCCGGGACAGACATCATCGGCAGAACCGCCAGCAGGGTCCCCAGACAGACATGACGCGTCATTTTTCTTTTCATCGTTTGTTCCTTGTCGAATTCAGGTTGTTTTTGGTTCGTATCTGTTGAAGGCGAGAAAACAATTCCGTCACTCCCGGGCAAGGCGACTGCCAGCACCAGGCCAGTTGCTCCTGGCTGCTCACCAAGCCTTGGGAAACATATCTGGCAACCAGAGCCGACGGCGCCCCGAGCTGCGGCCGGACCGCCCGCAACCCGGCGAATAATTCCTCATATCCGGACGCCGTATCCGCCTGCCTGGCGGCTATCCACCGCCGGCACAGAGACGGCGATTCACTCTCCCGAGACATCATTTTTGCCAACTCCGTCCGCACGGGCGGCGCCAGCCGTTCCCAAACCATCACCCCGGCCACCGCCAGAGCCGTCCCGCTGGCCGCCGCTGCCAGACCGTCGCCGCCCCCGGCCAGCTTCCGCAGCGCCGCCGCCGTTGTCAGCGCCGGCAACTCCTGCCGGTACTTGGAAAACACATGCTCGGGAAAGTTCCGGCGAAAAGCCTCCGCCTGCTCAAAAGCGGCGCCGGCGCCGACAAACGCGACCTCGTCCAAGACGGTCAAGGCCGCAACTAACCTCGCCAGGGTCTCCCGCTGCCGCAATACCGCCAAGTCGGCCTGCAACTGCCGGCGGAATTCCTGAAAACGGCTTGAATCCGACAATGACGCGACATGCGGCTCAAGGTCGGCCAAGGCTTTTTCGACATCGGCCGAGGTCTCCCACGGCCGCCGGGCGCACACTGCCGTCAACGCTTCCAAGCCATCCGCCACCGACCGCAACGCCAGCAGCTCCGGGCTGCTGGCGCCCTCTTTTTCAATTTTGGCCAGAAAAAGCCGCAGCTGGTGATAGTCGCCAGACGCCAGCATCAAGTTGGCCGTATCCAGGTGCCGACGGCGCTCCTCATGCCGAAGGGCGTCGACGGCAAAGCTGTTTCCCGGCTCCAAATCGACCAGCCGCTGCAGGGCAGCCTGGGATTCGTCGTGACGCCCCTGCGCCATGGCATCGCAGGCCTCCAAAAGCAGCTGGCCGCTCAAGCGGTTGTAGGGCGGAACGGGCTGCCGGTCGCAGCCGACAACGCCGCCAAAGGCAACCAGCACCAGGGCCATAATTTCAAGGCTTTTGATGAAAATATGACGTGACAACTGGCAAAGCGTCCTTCCGAGGGCAAGTTATAGGAAGTGACAAAACACCACTTCCCCGACCGGCGGCAAGCCATTTTCCCGACCGGCGAAAATGTCTGGAATAAACCAGATAACATACACCAACCGAAGAAATAAGCCAACATGACACGGAAAGATAAACGCCAAGAGGACGAATTACGGCCGGTTTCCTTTGTCCCCGGTTATCAGCGCCATCCGGCCGGCTCCGTGCTGGCGTCGTTCGGAAACACCCGCGTCCTCTGCGCGGTCAGCGTCGAAACCGGCGTGCCCCGCTGGATGAAGGAACAAAACGTCCCGGGGGGCTGGATCACCGCGGAATACCAGATGCTACCGTCCGCCACGACCCAACGCACCGAACGAGAAGTCACCCGCGGCAAACTGTCCGGCCGCTCCGCCGAAATCCAGCGCCTGATCGGCCGCTCCCTGCGCGCCGTCGTCGACCTGTCTAAACTGCCGGGCCTGACTCTGCACGTCGACTGCGACGTGGTGGACGCCGACGGCGGGACCCGCTGCGCGTCGATCACCGGCGCCTCGGTCGCCCTGCAACTCGCCGCCGCCAAACTCCGGCAGGACGGCCTCATCACGGAAAACCCGATCGTCGCCCAGGTCGCCGCCGTCAGCGTCGGCCTGATTGACGGGCAGCCGCTGCTCGACCTCTGCTACGAGGAAGATTCGGCCGCCGATGTCGACATGAACATCGTCATGACCGCCGCCGGCCGCTTCGTCGAAATCCAGGGCAGCGGCGAAGAAACCACCTTTTCCGACACCGAACTGGAAAAAATGCTCAACCTGGCCCGGCGCGGACTAGCGGGCGTCTTTGCCTTGCAAAACGCCATCACCGTCCAAGCGCCATGATTCCGAACCACGCTCTCGCCTAAAATAGAAAGGACGACGCCATGAAGGCAAAATCCGCGTATTTCCAGTTTAGCCGCCTGTTCTGCCTGGCCGTCTTGGGACTAGCCCTCTGCGGTCGCGCCGCCGCCCCCTTCCCGGCCAAAATCCATGCCGGCGCCATCGAACGCATGGAACGCACCTCCGACCCCGTCATTTTCGTCAAACTGGAAGAGGCCATGACCAACGACGAGGTCAACCCCGTCGACATCGTGCCTGAAGGACTGCGGACGGAAATCGCCCCCGCCGACGGCGAGGTCTTTCTTGTTTTCACGATTGCCATCCAGGCGGACCGCTCCCTCAGCACCCTGGACTACCGCCTGCAAGCCGGCGGCGCCGAACATGAATGCAAGGGCATGGCCCTGGAGAGCAACAACGCCTTCGACCTCCGCCGCGTTGTCCAAAAAGGCCCGGCCGTCGTCAAACTCCTGTTTTCCTGCCCCGCGACCGCCGAAGAAGCGACTCTGCTCAACGCCTTCCCCGATGTGCCCCTGACGCCGGCTCCCACCATCACCCTTATTGAAAAAACAACGCCGACGACGACAGAACCGGCCGCCGAGGCCGCCCCCGCAACCGAA
>JAKLHU010000126.1 GCA_022709995.1 Verrucomicrobiota bacterium
GGCGCCTCAACGACCAGGCCATGGCCATTCTGGTCGAGAAAGCGCGACCGGCGGCCGACAACCGCCTGATCAACGCCATCCAATTCGCCGCCAGCGGCGAGCAGCCGGAAAGCTTCATCAGCGACCTTTTAGCGGAATCGCCAGTCAAACTGGAACTGGTCCTGCCGCGCGAACTGTATTCACCGGCGCCACGGCGCTGGCTGCGGCGCCTGTATCCGGTCGCGGTCCTGGCGTGGCTGGCGCCGCTGGTCGTCGCCCCCGGCGCCACCACCATGGCCTGCCTGCGCATCGTCTTCCCGTTTGCCGCGCTGCAACCCCATGCCGATACGGTCATTGCCGACTTGTCACCCGGCGACGTCAGCCTCAAACGCGGCCAGGAACTGGCGGTTGCCGTCACCCTGGCCGGCGCCGTCCCCGACCATGCCTGGGTCGTCTGGGACAAAAACGGCGATCCGGCCGCAAAACTGCCACTGCGGCCTGATGCGCAAGGCGTCTTCACGGGCCGCACCCCGCCATTGTTCGAAACCGGCCGCTACCGCATCCTCGCCGGCGACGCCCGCTCCGACTGGTTTACCGCTCGCATCGCCAATCCGCCCGGCCTGGTCCGCTGGGAAGCCGCCGTCGCCCCGCCGGCTCACACCGGCAAGGCCACCTATCGCCTGCGCCCGGACACCGAAAACCCGGAAATCCTCAGCGGTTCCGCCATCGTCCTCGCCGGGCTGGCCACATCGCCCCTGGCCGCCGCCGAAATCCGTCAAGGGGACAAAACCATCGCCGCCGCGGTCATCAGCGGCCAACGCCAGTTCACCGTCAAGGGCGACATCGGCTCGGCCGGCCCCCTGTACCTGCACCTGCGGGCGCCCGACGGCCTGACCGCCGACCATCCGCTGCCCTTTGTCCTGGTTCCGGACAAGTCGCCGGTCATCGCCCTGGTTGACACTCCGACGGCCCTGACGGTCGCCGCCGGCCAGGCCTTTCCGCTGGCCTTTCGCGCGGAAGATGACTATGGCGTGGCGAAGGTCGGCCTCGAACGCCTTGCCGACAGCGGACCCCATGAGCCGCTCACCGAGGCGAGCCCGGAACCGCCATCGGCACGCGTCTTCCCCGGCCGTTTTCTGGTTGATTCGAGCACCTTCAAAACTCGCGGCGGCACCGTGCTGCGGTTCCGTCTCTGGGCTGAAGATCATGGCGCCAATGCAACCCGGCGCCGCGGCTATTCACCGGTCATTCAAGTCACTTTCCCGGAACTGGACACCTTGCGGAAAGACAAGGACAACGCCGTTCGGCAAGCCGAGGAAAACATCGCCGCCTTGATCAAAAAGCAGCGCGAGGCTTTGCGCGACACGCGGCAGATTGCCGACCAGACCGTCATGGCCAAGCCGACCGATGTCAGCCGGCTGGCGGCCGCCGACGCCACCCAAAAGGAAATCCGCACCCTGGCCACGGCCCTGCTCCAAAACCGCGACTTGCTCGGCGGCCTCGGCGACATCCTCGCCGGACTCGTCAACCAGGAAATGAAAACCGCCATTGAACTGCTGGCGGAAATCTACCGCACGCCGGAAGCCGCCCGGAGCAAGCCCCTGACCGCCTGCATCACCGTCCAAAATGCCATTTTGGCCGCCCTGACCGGCATGCAGGAGAACCTCCAGCAGGAGCAAGTGCACCAGGACAAGAGCGATATTTTCGCGGCCTTGCAGAAGGTCATCAAGATGCAGCGGGACACGCTGAAGGACACCAGGGCGGCCAGCCAGGGTCAGACGATTGCCATGCCGGCCCTGGTTCACAACCAGGACCGCGTCGCCGAAGCCATCCTGGCCTTCACCGACCTCTGCTTGAGCCAGGCCGAACTGCGCGCCAAGGACGACTTCGCCACCCAGCTGCGGGCCGCCCATGCCCTGATCACCCAGGACACCGCGTATGAAACCGCCCTCGCCGCCGCCGAAGACCTCGACGCCAAGGACCTGGCCAACGCCGCCACCAGGCAGCAAACCGTCATCGGAACCCTGATGAAAGCCCTCAACATCCTGAACCAATGGCGCGTCAACAATGCCAAGAAAATCGTCGACGAGGCCACGGACGTGCTCAACAATGTGGCCGACCAGCTCGAAGAGCTGGAAAAGAAGCAGGCCCGCATCGCGGAGGTCACCCGCGACTTGAAAGCCCGCGGCCCCTTGGACGACGAAGCCCGGGAAAAACTGGCCGCCATGGACAAGGAACAGGAGGAAATGGCCGACCTGATCGAACAGCTCGCCAACGACCTGTACCAATTCCCCGAGCTGCCGGTCTGCAACGAGTTGAACGCCAAAATGCGGGAGGTCTACGAGGACGTCCTCCAGGCCCTCGACAGCGAAAACCTCCCGTCGATCGAAATCGCCGTGCAAAAGGAAGACGCCCTTCTCGACGCCATCCGCAACACCAAGGAACGGATCGAAGACGTGGAAATGTGGCTTCCGGACGTGCCCGACCACTTTGTCTGGAACATGGAGAGTTTCGACACCGACGAATTTCCCGACATTCCGCTGGTTCCCCTGCCGGACGAGCTGGAAGACCTGGTCGGCGAGCTCCTGGACCAGGCGGAATCGATTGATGCGCAAAGCCAGGACACAACCGGCAACAACATCATCGCCGACGCGGAAATGGGCTGGGCGGTCATGGACGGCCCCATGCCGTCCTTCTCCGCCAAAGGCAAATCCGGCAACACGCGGCCGAACGACAATGAAATGACGGGCCGCAGCGGCTCCGGCCGCGAAGGCCAGGCCACCGGCGAACTGGTGGAAAACCACGTCAAGGGCTACGAAGGCCGCGACACCCACGCCCGCCGCACCGGCGACCAGTTCCAGAAAGGCATGGTGACCGAAGACGAAAATTCGACGCTCGACGCCCGCGCCACCGGCGGCGGCAAACTCGGCGGGCAGTCCGAGACCGAGGGCATGTTCGGCCAGGCCCCGCGCCGCGACTTGCACGGCGGCGCCCACGGCACGACTCCGCAGAAACTGCGCCAGGAGGCCGAAGTGCTGTATGCGACGGCCCGTCTGCTGTATATCGGCTCCGGCGGCCTCGGCGAAGCCGCCCGCGACCTGCGCGGTCTGGAACAAGCCCCCCCGGAACTGCGCGAACTGGGCAATTTGCGCAAACGTGTGCTGCGCCGCCTGCAGGACAGCCAGATTGAATTGAAAGGCGGTGCGGTCCTGCCCATGCCGGTCGCCACGATCTCCCAGACCGGCGGCAACGCCGTCGACGACAGCGACTTGGAAAAAGTCTCCCGGGAATACCTGCCCCTGCTCAACGACTATTACCGCAGCCTCGGCGACGACAAGCCGCAGCCCTGACCCCGGCCGTCACCCCGATGGCGCCCCACCGCCCGCGCCCCTTCCACCGCGCCCTCGCTTCGTCCCGTGGCCGGCCGCTGGCGGCCCGTTTTCCTACCCTTGAACCGCCGCCCACGCCGCCAGCGCCTCGCGGTTGATTTTCGCATTGTGACGGACGTCCACCGGAAACTGCCGATGAAAAAGCACTTTTTGGATGCCGGCCGTGAGCGGATGGGCGGCGGCCACGGCCTGCAACCGGGCCGGGTTGGCGGACAATTCGGCGTACCTTCCCGCTTCCGGCTCGATGACGATGGCCGGCGTCTGCCGGGGCCGCGACCCGATGCCGACCAACGCGGACCGCCTGACCCCCGGCACTTCGTTGAAAATCGCCTCGCAGCAGACGCTGTAGAGGACGCCGTCAGCTGTTTCCACCCGGTGGGCCTTGCGACCGCAAAACCACAGGCGGCCGGCGGCGTCGAGATAGCCGAGGTCGCCGAGACGATGCCAGACGGCGTCACCGTCCGCAATCTTGGCGGCGGCGGTCGCGTCCGGGCGGCCGTAGTATTCCCGGGTCACCACCGGGCCCTTGACGCAGATTTCCCCCGTCCGGCCCGTTGGCAGAGCCAGTTCATCGCGCCAGACCGGGATGGCGCCCTCGGTCACCGCGATAATGCGAACATCATTGTCCGCCAGCGGCCGCCCCACGCACATGCCCTGGCCTTGGCGGGTCGCGGCCCAAGTGTGCGAAAGCATTTCCGAGCCCCGGAAATTGGCGACCGGCAGGGATTCCGTGGCGCCGTACGGCGTGAACGTCTCGGCGCCGGGTTCCAGGACATGATTCAAGAGCAGGTCGTGGACCCGTCCAGGCACGGGCGATCCAGCCATGATGACCCGCCTCACCCCTGGCAACGTCATGTGCTGCTCGACGCAGGCGCGGGCCACCCGTTCCCACAAGGTCGGGGAACCAAACGAATACGTCACGCCCAGGTCGATGATCGGCTCCACGATCCGACGCGGATCGACAAACGCCGGCCGCGTCGGGTCCATGTCCGGAATCGCCGCCGTCGCGCCCAAGGCCACACTGAACAAGGAAAACAAAGGGAAGCAGGCCAGATCGACTTCCCCCGGCTGGATGCCGTATTCCCGGCGCAGAATTTCTATCTGGGTGGCGAAAATGCGATGGGTGTAGGAAACGCCCTTGGCCGGCCCGGTGCTTCCCGAGGTGAAGAGCACGGCCGCCAGCTCGTCGGCCGCCGGTTCATGGATTGGATACGGCTGCGGGGGGCCGGTCAATGCCGCCACCGGAACGCCGCCGCACCAGGCGCCGAAACGCCCGCCCAGCGTGATGGCGACCTTGACCCGAGAAAAAGTGCGCGGGCGCAGGCGCCGCAGGAGATGCGCGGCCGGGATGCCAAGAAAGACCTCGGGCTCGACTTGCTCCACACAGCGGAAAAACCCCTTCCAGCCCATGCCGGGATCAATCATCACCGGCACAGCGCCGGTCTTGAACAACGCGAACACCAGACCGTAGAAATCCAGGGACGGCCGAATCATCAGCAGAGCCTTCATGCCGGGCCGCACACCCCGCGCCTGCAGGCCCCAGGCATAACGATCGCTGAGCGCATCCAACTGGCTGAAAGTCAAGTGCGAATACGCCGGCCGGCCGCCGCCGTCGCGCCCGCAGGAGAAAATCAGGGCCCGCCGGCGCGGCTGCCGAGCCGACTCGGCGGACAAATAATGGGCGATGTTATGCTGCTGATTCAAAAATATGCCTCCTGTCGCTGTTTCGCCCTCCCGCCACGCCGAATGCCGGCCGGCGACCGCGTCATGCCGGCCGACGCCCGAGTTCAGCGGACCGGCGGCTTTAGCCTGCTCCCCATTCCCCGGTTATCCGGCCATGTAACATAGGAGCCATTGCATCTGGCGATCCTTGTGGCCTGGGGCGCCAAGGTGGCGCCTCCGGCCCTGAGGCGGCCAAGCGTTGACTCCTCATGTGCTCAGTGTTCAATGGCTGACCGTTTACTTTGGTTTCATAGGAGTCCCCCGCCTGACGTTGTGCCCTTCTGGAAAGGCATGGCGCCGAAGCCCAAGACGTGATGACGACCGGCAACTACCCCTTCATTATTATCCGCCGATTACGATCATGAATCTTTCGACAAAAGCTTTTCGGACGGTCTATTGGTATGAATCAACAAGGTCGCCGCCCAAGGCTGGCATCATAGCCTTAGAACCCAGGCGGCTGTTCCAGCTTTTCCGCCGGCCGACGGGCTTGGCGCATACGATCACGGACCGGTCCAGACGGAAGAGGCCTTCACCGAACCTCAACCAGGACTCGCGCTTCATTCAGGAGCATTACCAATATAATTCCGGCCCCGGCGACCGGCAACTCCAATGCCTTCATTACGGCTTCCTTTCTTGAAAAACCATGGACAAAAATTATATTAAAAGACTTTCTATCCGCACGTCGGCAATTCACGTGTGAATCAGATTACTCCGACCTGCCATTCATTCCCCCTTTTCCGCCCCGCATTTTCCACTATGCCAAGACAAGCTCAAACCAACCCCGGCGATCTTTCCGCCCCGGTCACGGTCGGCAACACCCGCGGCCTGCATCTGCGTTGCGCCGGTGAACTGGCCAAACTGGCAACGGCGTTTTCCAGCCGCATTTCCATCCGCAAAGGCAAGCACCAGGTCGACGCCAAAAGCATGCTGGAAATCGTCACCCTCTCGGCCTCGCCCGGCAGCAAGCTGACGGTGTCCGCCTGCGGTCCCGACGCTCAACGCGCCCTGGATGCCGTCGTCTCCTTTTTTGTCAACAACCTCGGAGAGCAGTGACTTGCTGAACGGTCATTCCCAACCTGTCGTTCTCCGCGGCACCGGCGTCTCGGCCGGCCTAGTCGTCGGCAGAGTCATCCGGTCCCATAAGCCGACGGCAAAGCTGCCGGACTTCCCGATTCAGCCGAAGCAAATCGAGGCGGAATGGGAGCGTTTGCTCATCGCCCTCGACGAATCGCGCCGGCAGCTGGAAAACATGCAGGAGCGCCTGGCCGCCGAGCTCAGCGTGCAGCATGCCGAGATCATGACGTTCCACCTCATGCTGCTGGAAGACCCGACGCTGCTGACCAACATCGACGCCATCCTGCGTAGCGACTTGGTCTGCATTGAACAGGCGACCGTCCGGGCCATCGAACGCTTCTGCCAGGACATGAGCCGGAAAAACAACCCGATGCTGCGAGAACGCGCCGGGGACATCCGCGACGTCGGCGCCCGAATCCTGCGCAATCTCGCCCTGCCCGCCACGACGGAACCCGAAGCGGCCCCGATGGACGA
>JAKLHU010000127.1 GCA_022709995.1 Verrucomicrobiota bacterium
CAGCCTTGCTTCCTGCGCCTGGTGGATGTCATCACCGACGGAGACGTTTTCGCCGCGTCGCCGGAGAACATCGGCCGCCATGTCGCGGCGGCGCACACGCTGTTCAACGTCTGTAACGTGTTCCTGTTTTTGCCGTTTGTCGGTTTTCTGGCGGCGATCGCGAAATTGCTGGTTCCCGACCGGCGTGACAGCCAGGTGGCGGCCGAGCGCATCTGCTATTTGGAGCCGCACCTTCTCAACACGCCGTCAGCGGCGTTGAACCAGGTCCTCACCGCCTTGTTGAACATGACCAGGGAGGCGATGAATCTGGCCAACCGGGCCCTGACGGCCGTCATCAGCCGCGACCAGAGCCAGGAGGAAGAGTTGAAACACGCCGAAGAGCAGATCGACCAGGCCCAGCGTGACATCATCGACTACCTGGTGACGCTGACCCGGCGGAACTTGAGCGAAAACCAGTCGGCGACGATTCCCGACTTCATGCACTGTGTCAACGACGTGGAGCGCATTGGCGACCGCGCCATCAATATATTCGAATTGACGGCCCCGCTGTCCCTGCAGGCGGAGGGCTTTTCCGACCGCGCCATTCAGGAGATCGCCGACATCAAGTATCATATCACCGAGCTGTCCAACCGCTTGATTGAAGGCATGTCCAACAGCGATCCGGACGCCATCACCAAGGTGATTCAGCTGGAGCGTGAAGTGAAGGCCATGACGTCCCGCTTCGAACGCAACCACGAGGCCCGCCTGCGCAGCCAGGACTGCACCGTCGAGAAAGGCGTCATTTATGTGGAGCTGCTGGCCAATCTCGAACGCATCGCCGCGCACTTGAGCAACCTGGCCGAACGCGCCCACAAGATGCTCCAGCACCGGGTTGATTTCAAGGCCCTCGCCGCGCCTGCCATGGCCGCCCGCCCCGCCGACGCCAAGGCGTGACGCCTTGGCGCCTCCCGCGCCTCCCGTTCCGGACGGCTTTGGCGCGCTGCCTTCACGGGAGTCCGGAAAACTGGCCTTAGGCCAGCCCTCGCCTTTGCCGGCGACATCGCTAGCCTGTGGTCATGCCGGCGTTGTTTCCAGTCTGTGTCTGGCGCCAGATGACATCGCCGTCGCCTGAGGCCATTCGGCGGGCACATTCCCGGCCGGCTCCTACCTTTGCCGGCGGCATCGCTGACCCGTGGTCGTGCCGGTGTGATTTCCGGTCGGCTCTTGCCGGGCTTGGGGGCAATCAGGGGAGGGAGAAAATCTTGATGGCGTCGGCCCGGCTGCCGCCAAACCATCCCAGTTTGTACTGGGTTCGGAGGTCCGGGACGGAGAATCCGGAATAGCCGGAGTGGGTGTACGACAGGCTTTCCGAGGAGACGTGCCCGTCGACCCAGGCGGCATTGGTCTTGCCGTTGTGGCGGAAATGCATGTCCGGGGTGGCGTCGCCCCAGCCGTCGTACGGCGAGGAAATGGTGTACACTTCCACGATTTTTCCGGACGCCAGGAACTGGGCCGAATCGGCGAAGGCGATGGTCGCGGCCGGGTTTTTGACTTCCACGAGGCGGTGGAATCCGTTCCACCAGACGGAGAGGCTGTTGCCGTTGTAGCCGTAGCCGCCGCAGCCGAGGTTGTTGCCGTAGGGGCTGTTGTCGACGCCAATCTCGAACATGGCCGGGCACTGGGTGATTTTGTTGTTGGCGCCGATGTAGTCCATGATGCCGCCCTCGGGGGTGAAGGCGGCCGAGCTCGAGGTCCTGGTTCCACACCAGGCTTTGAGGTTGGCGGCGTCGGCCAGCGGGACCATGAAGTCGTCATGGTCGCCCGCATACATGAGAAAAGCCAAGCCGATTTGCTTGAGGCTGCCAACGCATTTGATGGCATTGGCCTTTTCTCTGGCCTTGCTCAACGCCGGCAGCAGCATGGCGGCGAGAATCGCGATGATGGCGATGACGACCAGCAGCTCAATCAGCGTAAAACGGCGGCGGGAACGGAGACGCGGGCGGAAATCCGGGCAGGCAGAGAGCTTCATGCGAAGGCCTTCCTTGTGTTGCGCGCACAAACTGTGGCTGGGTGGAGGCTCAAAGCACGGGCTCCGACTCATAAGCGGCAACGCCTATTTACGGTTGCGCGACAGTTCCCGGATTGCACGGGATTCACCGCGGAAATCTTTGAGCTATGATGTGCCCATACTATAACGGTCCGGATGGGAAATGCCATGCGCCAGCCGGAAAAGACTTCCCGCTGCCAGTCATCCCGATCTCGGGCGCCGATGACAAGCGGGCGCGGCCGCAGCGCGGCCTGCCGATCCGCAGAAGGTGGCGATGCCGCCGGAGCGGCACCAGCGAAGTGACCCGGGCACACTGACACCGGCTTCCAGGCCGTGCTCGCCAACCATCGATGCAACTCTTTTTGAGACAAAGACTTGACTCATGGGCATGGCGCCTCGGGACTGAATTTCTCTCTCGACCCCGCTGGGGCTTTGCCGCCCGGCGGCGTTTTGAAAATAATCATCCACGCCAGCAGACCGCGGGGTGGCACTCCAATCGCGCCCCGTCGCCGGCAAAAATTTGGAAAATGGCATTTCACGGATATATTATTGAGTTGGCTCGGATGATATCCAGAACATATAGAGAGAGACGATGCCGGAAGATGTCCGTTCGGAGATAGCGGTGCTTCGCGAGATCAGCGAGGCCGTTGTGCATGAGCGCAATGTCAACGCCTTATTGGCCAAGGTGTTGGATATTCTGCACCGAAAAATGGGCATGTTGCGGGGAACGGTCACCATGCGGCGCGGCGACGTGCTGACGATTGAGGCGTCGCATGGTTTGGACGAGTCCGAGGTCAAGCGCGGCCGCTACCGTCTCGGCGAAGGGGTCACCGGCCAGGTTGCCGCCACCGGCCAGGCCGCCGTGGTGGCGGACATTGCCAGGGACAAGCGCTTCCTGGACCGTACCGGGGCACGGGCGGCCGGGGAGCATGTGGCCTTTATCTGCGTGCCGGTGTTCCGCAACGGCAAAGTCGTGGGAACGCTGAGCATTGACCGTGACGTCGCGTCGCCGGGAGTCGACCTGACCGAGGACATGAAGCTGCTGGAGATCATCGGCAACCTGGCCGCCGAAGCCGTGGCGGCCCGCCAGCTGGAGCTGGAAGAACGCGAGAGTCTGCTGGCGGAAAACCGGCGCCTGCGCTCCGCCCTCGATACCACCGAAACACCTGGCGAACTGATCGGCAACTGCCGGACCATGCAGAAAATCTACGAGTTGATCCGCCAGGTGGCGCCGAGCAATGCCACAGTCCTGATCCGGGGCGGCACCGGCACCGGCAAGGAGGTCGTCGCCAACGCCATCCGCCAGGTGAGCCCGCGGGCCCGTGCGCCCTATGTCGCCTTCAACTGCTCGGCTCTGCCGGAAAATCTGGTGGAAAGCGAACTGTTCGGGCATGAGAAGGGCGCCTTCACCGGCGCCGTCAACCGCCGCATCGGCCGGGTGGAGGCCGCCGACGGCGGCACTTTGTTTCTGGATGAAATCGGCGACTTGTCGCTGCCCATCCAGGTCAAACTGCTCCGGTTCATCCAGGAACGCACGTTCTCCCGGCTGGGCAGCAACACGGAACTGAAGACGGATGTGCGGCTGCTGGCGGCCACCAGCCGCAACCTCGAACAGCTGATGGCCGAAGGAAAATTCCGCGAGGACCTCTACTACCGCCTCAATATCTTCCAGATTACCCTGCCGGACTTGAAGAACCGCCGTTCGGACATCATCCTCTTGGCGGAGCATTTCATCAGCAAGTTGAATGACAAATACGGCAAGAAAATCCACCGGATCTCGACGCCGGCCATCAACATGATGATGTCGTACCACTGGCCGGGAAACGTCCGGGAACTGGAGAACTGCATCGAACGGGCCGTCTTGACGACGACGGACGACACCATTCACGCCTACAACCTGCCGGTTTCCCTGCAGATGGCGCCAGACCCCGCCGCGGCTGATGACGCCCAGGTTGAGGAAAAAGTCCCCTTCAACACAATGGTCGCGTCGTTCGAACGGGAATTGATTGTCGACGCGCTTAAGCGCAACAACGGAAACATGTCGGCGGCGGCCCGCGACCTGTCGCTGTCGCCGCGAGTCATTCATTACAAAATCGCCCAGTACGCCATCACGCCGGAATGGTACAAGGTGACCGCCAAGCCGTGACCGAAACGCGGCCCGAAACGTCGCCCCAGTGCTCCCGGGAGGCGGCGCCACTGGCCGGTGGAACAACGCATTTGCCACCAGATTTTGCAGCCAGACGAAGGAAAATCAATGCCATCAATTGTTGTGACTGGAACGCAGTGGGGAGATGAAGGCAAAGGGAAAATCGTCGATTTTCTCGCGGAACGGGCGGATGTCGTGGCGCGCTACCAGGGCGGCAACAACGCCGGCCACACCGTCGTCGTGAAAGGGGAGGTGCACAAGCTGCATCTGCTGCCCTCGGGCATCCTCTATCCCGGCTGCCGGTGCGTCATCGGCAACGACGTCGTGGTCGACCCGGCCGTGCTCCTGCAGGAGCTGGAGACGCTGACGGCCCGCGGCTTCGACGCCGCCGGCCTGCGCATTTCCAACCGCGCCCATGTCATCATGCCCTATCACCGGCTGCTTGACCAGCTCGAGGAAGAGGGCAAGGGCGACGCCAAACTCGGCACCACCGGCCGCGGCATCGGCCCCTGCTACCAGGACAAGGTCGCCCGCACCGGCATCCGCTTCGTGTCGCTCCTCGATGACGAGGACTTCGCCGCGGAGCTGCGCCGCAACCTGGACTTCAAAAATCTGATTCTGACGCGCGTCTACGGCCGGGCGCCGCTGGACTTCGCCGCCATCTATGACGAATACCGCGGCTATGCGGCCCGCCTGCGGCCCTACGTGACGGACACGTCCCGCCTGCTCAACCGCGAGTTGGAGGCCGGGCACAAGGTCCTGTTCGAGGGCGCCCAGGCGGCCATGCTGGACCTGGACCACGGCACGTACCCGTATGTCACCTCGTCGCATCCGATTGCGGCCCATGCCGGCGTCGGCGCCGGTGTCGGCCCACGTCGCATTGACAAGGTCATCGGCGTGGTGAAGGCCTATACGACGCGGGTCGGCGCCGGACCTTTTCCGACCGAGCTGACGAATGCTCTCGGCGACGCCATCCGGGAAGCCGGCCATGAATACGGCACCACGACCGGCCGGCCTCGACGGTGCGGCTGGCTCGACGCTTGCGTCCTCCGCTACGCCCGCGACGTCAGCGGGATTGACTGCATGGCCTTGACCCGGCTTGACATCCTCGACCGCCTGCCAGACCTGAAAATCTGCACCGGCTACCGCTGCCAGGGACAGCTGTTGGACGAATTCCCCGCCAGCCTGAAGGTGCTGGGCCAGGTGGAGCCGGTGTACGAGGACTTGCCGGGCTGGATGACCGACATCTCCACGGCGCGGCGCTACGAGGATCTGCCGCCGGCCTGCCGGGCCTACGTGGAGAGGATTGCCGCCTTAAGCGGGATGCGGGCGGCGATCGTTTCCGTCGGCCCCGCCCGCGACCAGACTATTATTCGGGAACCGATGTTCGATTGAAGCCAGACGCCAGGATTGGCAGCGGCCGCCAGACCGGGCCAGCGCGAGCCGCCAGCCAGCTACTTTCACCAGCACGAAAACCAGGGGAGTGTTATGACAGAAGAGATCAGCAAGAAGACTTTTGACGTCGAGACCGAGGCGTTGGCGAGGCGCTGCGTGGCCGTCTGCGAAGAGCGCAAAGCCGCGGACATTCTGCTGTTTGACGTCCGCGAACAGACGATTCTGGCCGATTATTTCATTGTCTGCAGCGGCACCTCGCTGCCGCATTTGCGGGCGATCAGCGACCATGTCCGGCGCGAACTGCAGGCCGCCGGGGTGAAGCCGCGCGGGACCGAAGGCAGCCCGAGCAGCCAGTGGCTCGTCCTGGATTACGGCGTCATCCTGGTGCACATCCTGATGCCGGAAATGCGGCATTATTATTGTCTGGAGGACTTGTGGGACAACCGCAAGATCATTTATCGCGGCGGTGAACCGCTGCCGGCAGTTCGGCCCGGGCAGGGACGTGGAACCGCCGTCATCCCCCCGCATCTGACGTCCGCGACGGTCATCCCGGGAGTGGAGGCCGAAGCCGAGGCCGAAGCTGAGGACGAAGATGACGCGGGCAGCGAGGGCGAGGACAGCCATCCCTCCATGTCCTGAATTGAGCCCATTCGAAGGGCCTTGGCCAGCATTTTCCGGCCGCATTTTCTCTTGCCGGGCGCGGCGCCACCCGCGTGGGGATGGCGCGGCCGGTTGTTTTTTCCAGGTCCGGGATTGGATTTACCCGCCAGAGCATATAAATTAACTTTTTTTATGCATGGCAGAGCCTGCCGGATGATGTATTGTCCGGCTGGCCGAGAAACCGGAACCACTTTTTCAGGGAGTATGCGCGCATGGCCACTCGCAAACCGAACTTGTTGTTGATCGGCATTGACTCGCTGTTGTCGCTGCACATGAGCTGCTACGGCTACCGCCGGCAGACGACCCCGCACATTGACCAGTTTGCCCAGGGCGGGACGCTGTTTGAAAACACGTTTTCGCCGCACGTGCCGACGACGCCGGGCTATGCGT
>JAKLHU010000128.1 GCA_022709995.1 Verrucomicrobiota bacterium
GGAGGTTGGCGACAATGCCTTATTGCAGGTGGAGAAGGACCTTGACCGTAAAGCGTGTGTCAATGGCGTGGCAGTAGACCTTGGCTCCTATGAATATCAGTTGTATTTTCCTTTGGTGATAGAACCTGACCGCGGTGTGGAGGGCGACTTCATCACCAGTTTGAATGACGGCGAACGTCTTACTCTCAGGGGCAGGCTGCCGGGACAGAGCCGTGAAATCAGGGTGAGCAAAGGGGATGACACTCTGGTTGAAAAGGAAACCGAGTTTTTTGATCAAACGTTCGAGGTGGACTTCCGCCTGGGCGAAGGGCAGCATGAGTTGACGGTCACGTATTTTGGTTTTGACGGCAGTGTCCTTGCCCAGAAGCAGACCGTGATCATCGACAACACAGCTCCGGGCCCTGTTACTGGCCTAGGCATTCGTCCGGACCACGGCCAGTCGGACAACGACAATGTCACCTGGTTGCCGGATGGCGAGTCATTGATGCTCTCCTTCCTGGTATCCGAGACGCCGACGGTCATAGAATTGACTTGGCGCCGCAATGGCGCGGTCATTGTGATGGAGCCGACTTTAATTGAGCTGCCGGTTGGCGTTGGCAGGCAGGTGCTTCAGCCGCTTCAGCTGCCGGGTGGCGGCGTCTTCGAAGTCGCGATGTCCTCAGTCGATTTGGCCGGGAATCGTTCTGGCTGGGTTGCGCTGCCGTTTGTCGTTGACGATGTCCCGTTGACGGTGTCCGACTGCCAATTGGCGAGGGATGCAATAAACATCATTTTCAGCGACGCTGTCGTCGAAGATGAATTTTCCCTTGACCAGATTGAATTGAGGTTCAATGGGACGCTCTGCGCCGGGCTGACTCTGACACGCCTCGATGACCGTTCTTTTGCCGTTGGCAATGTGCTCCAAGGGGTCGAGGAGGATGGGCAATTTGCGCTGGAAATCACCCTTGATGGTCTGCACAAGGCTATTTCCGGTCAGCCGGCATCAGGCAGCCATTCGGAGACGATGGACTTGTTTTTTGAGAGTCTTGGCTATGCCTGGGAGCAGGGCTGGAATGCCATCTGCCTGCCGTTTGTCAGCGTCACCCACGAGACGGCCGAGGCGTTGGCGGGCATGACGGTCTTTAAGTTGGATGAGGGTGGCTACGTGCGCAACGGCGAAGTCCCCCTGCAGACGGCGATGTGGGTTTATTGTTCCGACCCAGCTTTGGTTCCGGAAATCCAAGGTCTGGGACCCGAGAAAGAGAATCGTGGCGTTGACCAATTGCCTGTTGGCGCATGGTCGTTTCATGGTCCATTGCAGGAGGCGCGCCTTCCGTCTGGCCACACGGCCTGGGAGTGGTCGGCCAGCCAGTATCGCTTGGCCACTGATTTGCAGCCCGGGCGTGCATATTGGATTTATCGATTTGCCGACAATTGATCCATCCGGGCATCGCCTCAGGTCAAGCTGCGGCTGTGTTTATGGGCGGTGTAGCGGTATGCGTGTGCGGCTTCAGGACGCGCGCAGGGTGTCGGCGAGTTTGACGGCGCCGCTGGCGTCTTCGCTGAAGCCGGCCGCGCCGATTTCGTCGGCGAAGGCTTGGGTGAGGGGGGCGCCGCCGACGATGACTTTGACGCCGCGGCCGCGGAAATGGTCGGCTATTTCGCGCATGTAGGTCATGGTGGTGGTGAGCAGCGAGCTGCAGGCCACGATGGTGGCGCCCTGGGCGACGCCTTCCTCGAATTTGGCGATGTCGCAGTTGACGCCGAGGTCGATGACCTTGTAGCCGGCGCCCTTGAGCATGATGGCGACCAGGTTCTTGCCGATGTCGTGCAGGTCTCCCTTGACCGTGCCGATGGCGACGGTGCCGAGGTCCTTGCGTCCGGAGCCGGCCAGGAGCGGCTCAATCAGGGCCAGGCCGGACTGCATGGCGCGGGCGGCGATCAGCAGTTCCGGCACATACGCCTCGTTGCGGGAAAAGCGGTCGCCGATTTCACGCATGGCCGGAATCATGCCCTTGTCCAACAGGAGATTGACGTCCTCACCCGCGGCAAGGGCGCCCTTGACGATCTCCGTGACAGCTTCCCGCTTGC
The DNA here is from genome assembly GCA_022709995.1 of Verrucomicrobiota bacterium. Lineage (GTDB taxonomy): Bacteria > Verrucomicrobiota > Lentisphaeria > Oligosphaerales > Oligosphaeraceae > JAAZKI01. Next base: position 2,071 of record JAKLHU010000128.1, read on the forward strand.
CGGCGATAACTGCTTCCCGTAACGCAAGGTAGTCTGACATGGCATGGTCTCCGAATGGTCTAAAAGGTTGAACTTTCCAAAACTGACGCTAAAGGGGCGCATCCTATTAGAGTACTATAATGCGCCATTCTTTTCTTGCATCTCAAGAAAATCCACCCGCCCCGACAATTGCGGCGCCCGAACCGCCGGACAACGGCCGCGCCTTCCCAGAACAGGCCAAACCGGTGTATATTATGACCGCACCAGTCGCTCCGCCGACGGCCGCAGTGTTTTCTTTCCCCGCAAGCATAGGGAGACCACCAGCATGTTCAAAAGCATCTTCACCGATGAATTGGGAATGGATCTGGAACAGGCCCTGCCCATCCTCAAGTCCTGGGGACTGACCAGGTGCGACCTCCGCGGCAAAATCCTCCAGATGCCCTTTGAAAAACTCGAGGCGGACCAGCTCCGCGCCGTCAAGGCGTTGCTGGACAACGCCGGCTTCCGCCTCGGCTGCCTGGAGTCCTCGCTGGCCAAAGTGCACCTCCCCGGCCCAGACGTCATCGCCGCCGAGGCCGACAAACTCGAACACATCATCCGGGCCGCGGACATCCTCGACTGCCGCCTCGTCCGCTCGTTCTTCTTCTGGCAACCGCCCCGCGCCGAACTCGGCTCCCTGGCCAGCCGGCCAGACCAGCTCGCCAAAGTCCTGGAAGCCTTCCAGCCGCTGGCCCGACGCGCCCGCGAAGCCGGACTCGTCCTCGCCTTCGAAAACTGCGGCTGCACCACCGACGAATGCTTCGCCGTCCTCGACGCCCTCGCCATCCCGGCTTGGGGCTTCGCCTGGGACGCCAAAAACACCTGGGAAATCGAACAAGAGGAACGCCAGCAAGACCTCGACGCATTCATCCAGCGCCACGTCCGACGCGCCCTCGCCATCCATGTCAAGGCCACCGGCTCCGCCTACGGCAAAGAACGCATTCCCTATGAACGCATCTTCGCGTCCTGCCAAAAGCTCGGATTCACTGGCCCGGTCAGCATCGAAACCCACAATCCCGACCACGAAATCACCCCGGCGGAAATGAGCCGGCGAGTGCTCGACGTCGTCGAACGGGCCTGGCCGGCGGCCGCCGCCGGCGTCCAGCATGAACAGCGCACCGCCGCCCTCAATACCAGCCGCCCCTGGACCAGTGACCCGGTGCGCTTCGCCGTCGTCGGACTGGGCATGGGCCACAGCCGCGCCAATGAAATCATCAAGACCCCGGGCCTCAAGCTGGTCAAGGTCTGCGACCAAATCGATGCCAGGGCCCAGCGCACCGCCGAAGCAACCGGCGCCCCGTGGACAACCGACTTCCAAGACATCCTCAATGACCCGGACGTCGAAGTCGTCATGGTGATGAACGAAACCGGCCGGCACGGCGAACTGGCCTGCCAGGCCCTCGCCGCCGGCAAACACGCCCTCGTCACCAAGCCGATGGACATGACGACGGCGGCCTGCGACCGCATGATCACCCTCGCCCGACAAAACCGCCGCCTCCTCGCCGTCGACCACAGCTTCCGCCTGCGCCAGCATACCATGGACTTGCGCCAGGCCATCGCCGACAACTGGTTTGGACGCCTCCTGAACGCCGCCGCCAGCCTCCGCATCCTGCGAACCATGGACTATTTCAACGCCAATGGCGGCTGGCGCGGCACTCGCCTGCTCGACGGCGGCGTGCTCAGCAACCAGTCCGTCCACCACATCGACGAACTGCTGTTCTGCCTCGGAACCCCCGCCGCCGTCCGCGCCGACGTCTGGACCCAGAACCACCCCATCGAAATGGAAGACATGGCCCTCGCCATCTGGAAATACGACTCCGGACTCGTCGTCCACTTCCTCGCCACCACGAACTTTCCGCAGTCCACTTGGTATCACCAGCTCGAGATGCACGGCGACCAGGGCGCCTTCATCCACCGCGAAGGCGGCGCTTTGAGCGCGCCGGAGACGACTTGGTTCAAGAACAATGCGTGGCAGCCGCAGGCCCCGGCGACCGCGTCGTCGCCCTGGCTGAATGCAATGGACAACTTCGCGGCCGCCCTGCGCACCGGCGCCCCGCTGCTCTGCCCGGCCGCCGAAGGCCGCGCCGCCGTCGCCGTCATCAACGCCATGTACGAATCAGCCTACCACCAGAAGGGCCAGTGGGTGGCCGTCAACGCCTGAAACGGACGCGACGCCTCGGCAAATAGCCAGAGGATGCCCCGGATCGGCCCAAAGCCACCGCACCGCGGGTCATCCGGAACGCCGCCGTCCGGAAAGCAGGAAGAGCAACCGCCGGACACATCAACATCATGCTGTTTGGCAGTCATGATCGTTCCCACAACGCAACTGCCGAAAACAATGCAAAAACAGACGTCATGAAAACATGTCATAAAATAATCAACGGTGATTCCCGCCAGATGAATGTGCTGGACGACGAGTCCGTTCAACTCATTATTACTTCACCGCCTTACTGGCAGCTGAAAGATTACGGAACCAGCAACCAAATCGGCTACCATAATTCCTATGAACACTACATCAACAACTTGAACCTGGTCTGGAACGAATGCCATCGCGTCCTTTCCCCGGGATGCCGACTTTGCATTAACATAGGTGACCAATTCGCCCGATCAGTCTATTATGGCAGGTATAAAGTCATACCGATCAGAACTGAAATTATCAAGTTCTGCGAAACTATTGGCTTTGACTACATGGGAGCCGTCATTTGGCAAAAGGTGACGACAACAAATACGACCGGGGGGGCGACAATCATGGGAAGCTTCCCCTATCCCCGAAATGGAATACTGAAACTTGACTACGAATTCATCCTGCTATTCAAAAAGCAAGGCGAATCACCAAAACCAACACCAGAACAAAAAGAACTCTCGATCATCAGCAAAGAGGAATGGAATACATATTTTTCCGGACACTGGAATTTCAGTGGCGCCAAGCAGGAAGAGCACTTGGCGATGTTTCCGGAAGAATTGCCGGCGCGCCTGATCAAAATGTTTTCCTTCGTCGGCGAAACTGTCCTTGATCCTTTCCTGGGCAGCGGGACAACGTCGCTGGCCGCCCGCAATCTGGACCGGAATTCGGTCGGCTATGAAATCAATAGCGATTTCATCCCCGTCATCAACAAAAAACTGAATGTCAACCAGCCGGATCTGTTTGGCTCCCAGTACCTTTTTCTGAAGGACGAGGCGACCCTTGACGTCGACTCCGAAATCCCGAAGTTACCCTATGTTTTCCATGATCCGCACCAACTGAATAAAAAATGCGACCCCAAAAAAATGCTTTTTGGCTCGAAGATTGACTCCGGCGCCGAGGGTAAGGACGCCCTTGAACACTTTTCCGTCAAGGAAGTCGTCAGCGCCGAACGCATCCGGCTGACGAATGGCACGACGGTCAGATTGATTGGAATCCGACAAAATGAATCGATGAACCAGCTGGCGGTGAATTTCCTGTCGCAAAAAACCAAAGAGCAAAAAATCATCCTGAAATATGACCATCAAAAGTTCGACTGCGACAATAACTTGCTGTGCTATGTCTATCTGAAAAACAAGACTTTTCTCAATGCCCATCTGATCAAAAAAGGCCTGGCAGCCGTCGACCGAAACATGGATTTTCGCCACAAGGACAAATTCATCAAATTAGAGCAGGAGTCGCAAAATGGCTAAAGAATGGATTCTCAACAGCGCCATGAATCGCTTCCAGCTCAATTTCAAGCGAAACGTCGGAGCCACTTCCGAAAGCATCCGAACATGCGCCCCGAAAACAATCGATGAATGGCGCGGCTACTATTTTCGTAACGTCCGTCCCAAGGAACACTTGGAAAACTTGGGGAAGACCTTATACGTCAAGATCACCGAAGTCATCAGCTCCGAGGTTGAAGCCATCACCGAACAGGATTGCATCGACTATATGCTCCAACTGGTGATCGACCGCACCTATGAGGGCTATCTGACTGAAATCAAAACCGTCTATGGTCAGCTGGCCAAGGAACTGGCGGTGAAAATCGACCCCGCCCCGGATGAATGGGACAGAAAATACAATGTGGACTTTTTCATCACCATAAAGGACAAACACGTGGGCATTCAGATCAAACCCGTCAACCAAGGCGTGCAACTGCCACAGATCTTCAAAGAGAAGAAGTTGCAGCTCGCCAGTCATAAAAAATTCACCCAAAAATATGGCGGCGCCGTGTTTTACATATTTTCATCAACAGTCGAAGGTCGCAAGGAAATACGCAACACCGAAGTCATTGCTGCCATCAAGGCGGAAATCGAACGGCTGAGCCACTGAGCCAAGACAATCTTATCGGTTTATCATGGCCGGGCCGCCTATCTAAAAGCCACCCGAACAGTCTCCAGCATAGCGTCTTGCGCTTCTTCAAGGGCATGCAGCAGATGCCCATGACGCGATTAACGGCAGTAACACCCTTCGTTTTATCAGCAGATTACGCTAATGAACGCAGATTTTCAAGGCGCGCCTTG
>JAKLHU010000129.1 GCA_022709995.1 Verrucomicrobiota bacterium
CGGCCGCCTCAAGGACCGCGCGGACTCCGCCGCCGGCGAGGACGCCGGTGCCGGGGCTGGCGGGTTTGAGGATCACGCGGCCGCCGCCGAAATAGCCTTCGACCTCATGGGGGATGGTGTTGCGGTTCAGGCGGACCTCGACCATGCTTCGGCGGGCGATCTCGGTGCCCTTCTTGATGGCGTCGGCCACTTCGTTGGCCTTGCCGAAGCCCATGCCGACATGGCCGCGCTGGTCGCCAACGACGATGAGGGCGCTGAACGAGAAGTTGCGGCCGCCTTTGACGACCTTGCTGCTGCGGTTGATGGCGACGACGCGTTCTTCCAGCTCGCCGGTGACGGCGGCCTCGGCAGCGTGCGTCACAGCCGGCGTCTCTTCGTTCTCTTGCTTATCTTTGAATTGATCTGCCACGGAAAAATCTCCCAATCCTTGGTGATCCCGGATGCGTGATGGCCGTCATCGTCGCGGTCGGCGGTCAGAAGCGCGACCCTGGCGACGCGGCCGTGGTGGTTGTCAGAATACGAGGCCGGCTTCGCGGGCGGCATCGGCGAGGGCCTTGATGCAGCCGTGATAGAGGAATCCGCCGCGGTCGAAGACGACGTTTTTGACGTTGAGGGCGAGGGCCTTCTCGGCGATGCGCTTGCCGATGATGGCGGCGGCGGCGGCGTTGGCATGGAGCTTCTGCTCGCGCATGTCCTTTTCGAGGGTGGAGGCGGCCGTCAGGGTGGTCTTGCGGTCGTCGTCGATGATTTGGGCGTAGATATGGCTGCCGGTGCGGCACACGCTGAGGCGGGGCATGGCGGCGTTGCCGGCCAGTTTGCGGCGGAGCCGGGCGTGGCGTCTGGCGCGGGCTTGTTTTTTTGTTTGTTTGCTCATGGTGGGAACTTTCACTTTGCTGCCGGCGCCAGGGCCGGCAGCGACTGGGTTTGCCAGTTCAGGCCGGGCGGCGGCGGGAGGAAGACGACGGGTAGACAGGCCGGGCCGAACAGGTCATCAGGCCCCGACTTTCTTGCCCTCCTTGAGAGTCAGTTGTTCGCCGGCGTAGCGGACGCCTTTGCCATGGTAGGAATCCGGCACGCGGAAGGCGCGGATGGTGGCGGCGACGTGGCCGACCAGCTGCTTGTCGATGCTTTCGAGGCTGAGGTGGGTCTGGTCCGTCATGCTGGCGGTGACGCCGTCGGGAATGACGTACTCGATCGGCTTGGAGAAGCCCAGGTTCAAGGTCAGCTTTTTGCCGGCCAGCTGGCCGCGATAGCCGACGCCGGAGAGCTCGAGGTCGATCTTGAAGCCGGTGGAGACGCCCACGATCATGGCGTTGAGCAGGCTCCGGCTGGTGCCGTGGAGCATTTTCTGCTGGCGCGCGTCGCTGTCGCGGGCGACGGTGATGATGCCTTTGTCAACGGCGAAGGTGATGCCGTCGGGAAGGGTGTGCTTCAGAGTGCCCTTCGGCCCGGTGACGACCACGTCCTGGCCGGACACGTCGATTTTCACCTTGCTGCCGAGAGCGATTGGTTTGTTGCCCATGCGTGACATATTGGATTATCCCTATGCTTGAGAGGTGTCGAACTGTAGCGGACCATTACCAGACGTAGCAGAGCAGTTCGCCGCCGACCTTGCGTTTGCGGGCGTTCCGGTCGGTCATCAGACCGTTGGAGGTGGACAGGACGGCCACGCCGAGTCCGCCCAGAACGTGCGGGATGTCTTCGCTGCCGACATAGACGCGGCAGGAAGGCTTGCTGATCCGGCGCAGTCCCTCGATGACCGGGGTGCTGTTCTTCCCCTTGTATTTCAGGACGACGGTCAGGTTTTTTTTGTTGCCGCCGATGTCCTCGACGCTGTAGCTGTCAATGTAGCCGGCGTCTTTGAGGGTTTCCGCGAGGGCGGCTTTCATCTTGGAGGAGAACATGGTGACCTGGGGAAGCTTCGCGTTGGACGCGTTGCGCATTCTGGTCAACATGTCGGAAATGGGATCGCTCATGCTCATGGGTGCCGACTCCTTGGGTGTAGTTTACCAACTGGCTTTCATCACGCCTGGAATCTGCCCGCTGTTGGCAAGCTCGCGGAAACAGATACGGCACAGGTGGAATTTGCGGATGTAAGCCCGGGCGCGGCCGCAGCGTTCGCAGCGGAAATAGCCGCGGGAGGCGAATTTGGGTGTCCGTTGGGACTTGACGATGAGACTTTTCTTGGCCACGTTTGGATTCCTCTTCAGTTGGCGAACGGCATGCCCATGAGAGCGAGCAGATCCCGGGCTTCGTCATCGGTTTTGGCAGTCGTCACGATGGTGATGTTCATGCCGATGGTGTGCTTGATCTTGTCCAGGTCGATTTCGGTGAACACGGACTGGTCCGTGATGCCGAAGTTGTAGTTCCCGGCGCCGTCGAAGGCTTTGGGGGGCACGCCCCGGAAGTCGCGCACGCGCGGCAGGACGATATTGATGAGGCGGTTGAGGAAGTTGTACATGACCCCGCGCCGCAGGGTGACGCTGGCGCCGACGGCCATGCCCTTGCGGAGCTTGAAGTTGGAGATGTTCAGCCGCGACTTGGTGATGACCGGCTTCTGGCCGGTGATGCTGGCGATGGTGTCGACCGCCGCCTGCATGACCTCGCGGTCCTTGTCGGTGCCGACGCCGGTGTTGACCACGATTTTGCTGATCCGCGGGATCTGCATCGGGTTCTGGTAGCCGCGTTTTTCCTTCAGCTGCGGAACCACGCTTTTGGTGTATTGTTCGTAGAGGGTGCTGGTTATCATTGTAGTGACCTCGCGCTTTCCGTTTTATTTCGCGGCGTGTTTGGCGCGGTAGCGTTCTTCCGCCATGACGTTGGAGATGTGGATGGGCATTTCCATGTCGTTGATCCCGCCATTGGGATGGGCCTGGGAGCGGCGGATGGTTTTTTTCCGGACGGACACGCCTTCGACGGTCACGCGTTGTTTTTTGGGATCGACTTTGAGGACTTTGCCGCTTTTGCCCTTGTCGGCGCCGGCGATGACAAAGACCACGTCGTTTTTCTTGATAGTCTCCTTAGCCATCAGAGCACCTCCGGAGCCAGTGACACGATTTTCATGTAGTTTTTGTCGCGCAGTTCGCGGGCGACGGGGCCGAAGATGCGGGTGCCTTTCGGGTTGCCCTGGTCGTCGATGATGACGGCGGCGTTGCGGTCGAAGCGGAGGAAGGAGCCGTCGGCGCGGCGGATGTTCATGGCGGTGCGCACGACCACGGCCCGGACGACTTCGCCTTTTTTGACGCCGCCGTTGGGCTGTGCTTCCTTGACGCTGGCGCGGATGACGTCGCCGATGCCGGCATAGTGCTTGTGCTGGCCGATGCATCGGATCGCCATGATCTTTTTGGCGCCCGAATTATCGGCCACTTCCAAGGTGGTTTGCATTTGAATCATGGTGTGGTCTCCTCACTCGGTGACGGCGCGTTTGACGATGGCGACGAGGCGCCAGCGTTTCGTTTTGCTGAGGGGGCGGGTTTCCATGATTTGGACGACGTCGCCGGCCTTGGCCTCGTTGTTTTCATCGTGGACGTAGCACTTGCTGGTGAAGGTCACGACTTTCCGGTAGAGCGGATGGGCTGCCCGGCGGGAGACCTTGACGACCAGCGTCTTGTCCTGCTTGTCGCTGACCACGGTGGCGGTCAGGGCTTTGCGCAGATTGCGTTCTTGTTTGATTTCTTCTGGCATGTCGGCGACCTCGGTCAAAGGGCATGTTGTTGGCGGGCGGTCATTTCGGTCTCGATTCGGGCGATATCCTTGCGGAGCAGCCTGATGCGGGCGGAGTTTTCGATCTGCCCGGTCTGGGCCTGGACGCGGAGGTTGAACAATTCCCTTCTCGTGTCCTCCAGAGCGCGGGTCAACTCCTCGGGAGTCATGTCGCGGATTTCTGCAGGTTTCATCTGTCGGTCCTTATGTCAGCCCCGGCCGTGGCCGGGGGCTGAACCATGAGTGTTGGCGGTGGAACTTAGACGACGGTGTTCTGGCGGGTGAGGAAGCGGCAGCGGAAGGGGATCTTGCTGGAAGCGAGGGCGAGAGCCTCCTTGGCGATGGTTTCGGTGCAGCCGCTGAGTTCGATGAGCATGTTGCCGGGGCGGATGACGGCGACCCATTCTTCCGGGGCGCCCTTGCCCTTGCCCATTCGTGTTTCCAAGGGTTTTTTGCTGACCGGCTTGTCCGGGAAGACCCGGAGCCAGATTTGGCCACGGCGCTGCATGTGACGGGTGGCGGCGACACGGGCGGCCTCGATCTGCTTGGCCGTGAGCCAGCCGCGATCGAGAACCTGGAGCCCGAATTCCCCGAAGTCCAGCTTGTTATTGCTGGTCGCGGTTCCCGCGCGGGCGCCGCGCTGCACCCTTCGGTGCTCTACGCGTTTTGGCATCAGAGGCATTTTTCGTATCCTCCCAGTTTTGGGGTTTGCATATCCAGACTTTAATACCAATGAGGCCGGCCAGGGTGTGGGCCTCGGAGAAACCATAGTCGATGTTGGCGCGGAGGGTATGGAGCGGGACCTTGCCGTCCTTGTACTGCTCGGTGCGCGCCAGTTCGGCGCCGTTGAGGCGGCCGGAGCAGCGCACTTTGATGCCGTCGGCGCCGAGCTGCATGGCGGTTTGGATGGCGCGCTTCATGGCGCGGCGGAAGGCGATGCGGCGGACCAGCTGCTGGGCGATGCTTTCGGAGACGAGCTGGGCGTCGACTTCGGCCTGTTTGATCTCCTTGATCTCCAGGATGACTTCCTGGTCGCCGGTGATTTTCGCCAGGCTGGTCTTGATTTTGTCAATGCCGGCGCCTTTTTTCGCGCCGCGGTCCTGGTCGTCGCCGCTGCCGCGTCTCTGCGGGCCGGTCGGGGGGGCCTGGTTGAAGCGTCCGGACAGGATGACGCCGGGGCGGCCGGTGAAGATGGTGATGCGGATGCGGCGGGCGAAGCGTTCGATGATGACTTTGCTGACGGCCGCGTTCTGCAGTTCGCTATGCAGGTGCTGCCTGATTTTCAGGTCTTCCTGCAGAAGGGTTCCGAACTGTGCCTTCCGGGCGAACCAGCGCGATTTCCAGTCTTTGGTGACTGGGAGGCGAAACCCGATTGGATTGACTTTTTGACCCACAGTAGACTCCTGTCGTTATTCCTGGTCGGTGACGGCGATACGGATGTGACTGGTGCGTTTGCGGATGTGACCGGCGGAACCGCGGGCTTTGGGCTGGAAGCGCTTCAGGGTCGGCCCTTCGCCGATGACCGCTTCCTTGACGGTGAGGCGGCTGCGGTCGACGGGGCGGACGGCGCCGTCCTTGCTGGGCTCGGCGTTTTCGGCGTTGGCGACGGCTGACTTGAGGGTTTTTTCAATCAGTCGGGCGGCTTTCCGCGGGATCAGGCTGAGCATATCCAGGGCTTCGACGGCTGGTCTGCCCTGGATTAACCGGGCGACTTCGCGGGCCTTGAACGGCGAGATCCGCACATGTTTGGTGATGGCTAGCTTTTCCATGCTGTCTTCCTGCTTGTTCATGGATCGGGCCGGCACGGACAATGCCAGGCCCCCGGGCAGTCGAGACCGGCGGTGCCAGTCTTCGTCTTGATGGCTTGAATTATGCGATGAGTTTGGGAAATGGATTGTCGGGCCGTGGCGGTGGGCGCCGGCCGGGCGGAGTCATTCCGCGTTCAGCTGGCATCCAGGCGTGACGCTGGTCAGGTCGCCTTGAATCACCACGGCGGCGCTAATTTCGGGTCGCACTTCAACGACTCGCAGACGAGCCGTCACGGTGTTGTCTCCCGACATCAGCCGCCACACGCCGCCGGTCTTGAGACCGGCCAGAAAACCGCGGTCGAGCACGACGAGTTGGAGCTCGTCGCTGACCGCCAACACGCCGCAGTCTTGTTTTCCGGGACCACCGCCGCCTCGCCGGGCGACTATCGACAGCGGTTTGAGACTGTTCTCAACAGCCCTTTGCAGGGCCCTAGTCCGTTCTGACAATTCACGACGCAGGGCGTCGCTTGGCTGCAGCACATCCAGAACCGAGGTCAGGTATTGTTCAAAGCGTTGGACGGCGTCTTCGACCTCAAGCTGCCGTCGACCGGCGAGATTGAGGGCTTCGAGGGCCTGGGCTGCCAGGGCGTCGCCGTCGAGATCCTCCTTGCGTCGGATCAGATGGCTGGCCTGCAGTTCCAGTTGCCGCATCCGTTCCACCACCGCGTGACTTTCCAGATAGAAGTCCGCGTAGCGGGAGCGGATCTTTTCCAGTTCCTTTTTCGCTTTGCCTAATTCGAGTTCCAGGTCCAGGATGCGTTTCTCCGCTGATTCGCGGGCTTCCCTCGCTTCCCTCAATGCCACTGTGTCGCCTGGTGTCGAGGCGACCGGTACATTTTCCGCAAGCAGAGAAAACCCCGTGAAAAAAAACGGAAGTAATAATCTAAATCCAGTTGTTTGTTTTTTCCAATCCATTGGGCTGATTTTTTTGTTTTGGGCGGTTTTTTTTCATTTTCGGCGTTTTGGGCGGGTGTTTTGCCGGGGCCGTCGGCCGTGCGTGTCGAGGTCGGGTCATGGTCTTGGCCGGGGGATTATTTT
>JAKLHU010000013.1 GCA_022709995.1 Verrucomicrobiota bacterium
CTGGCCATCCCGCTGACCAGCTGCCTCGGAGTGTCGAACCACACCGCCCCCTCCTGCAATCGGCTTTATCTCTACGGACGCGCTCCGGTTCTTCTCGGCGGGCACGACGCCCCAGCCGACGCCATCCCGCTGCCGCTGCTCCCCCTGGGCCTGAGCCCGGCCGCGCCCCGGCCCGACTCCGACCTGGCGCTTGTCTATCACGAGGCGGCGCCGCATGTCCTGGCCTATCGCCAAGCCTGGGAAAAACTCTTCAACACCAGGATTCTACCCTGCCTCAACTGTCCGGAACATGGCTACTGTCTCCCGGAGATGCCCGCCCTGGCGGAATTGCTCCAGACCCGCCTGACTCTGGCGGAAGTCGCGGACACCGCCACGCACCTCGACCTCGCGCTGGCAACGGCCGCCGCGGGAAATCATGCCGAGCTGAAGAAACGCCTGGAAAAATTGACCCTGCACCATGAACACGCCCTTCTCCAGTTCAAGGTCTGGACGACCTTGAACCGCGACCCGGCCGACGCCGACGCCATGACCGCCGGACTGGACGCGGCACGGCGACTGCGGCTCTTCCGGCAGAATTTCCAGACCGAGTTGTCGCCGTGGCTGCTCCAGCAGGAGCGCTGGGAAAGCGCCGCTGGCGACTTGACCGGGCAAGGCTGGCAGGCCCTGTTCGGGGACGCCGAGCCGGTCCGGCTCCTCCCGAGCTTTGGACTGCTGCGGATCGACAGCGCCGGCGACGCCACCAATCACGCCTGGCAGAAGGACTCCCTGGCCGCCTGGCGGTTCGCCGCCCTGTCCCTGCCGTTCCGACTGGACCGGCCTTGGCGCGGACAAGTGCCCCCGGGCCTGGCCGACAAGCCACTGTGGCTGCTGCTGAGCTGCCGCCTGGCCGAATTGCCCGCCGAAGCCAGAAGCCGCCCGCGGCTGTTCCTGAATTTCCGCGGCCTGCCCGGACGCTGCGTCGTCTATCAGGATGGCGTCGAGCTGATCCGCAAGCACGAACTGCCGCCGGCTTCATTCCGGGTGCCAATCGAACTTGCGGCACCCCGCCCCGCCGGCGCGGAGGACGCCCTGGTTATCGTCATCCAGCTCACCGACGGCGCTCTCGGCCAGGATGCCGCTTGGCCGGCGTGGCTGTCCGCACCCAAGAACTGACAACGGCGGCGATACGGCCCGCCGGGCGGATGACGGCCTGGAACCGACGGCCAAAGGCCGGAAGCCGCAACCGAGGCGGGAACGTGGGATATGGCATGGAGTGATGTTTATGGAGGGCGCTTCCAATGGGACTGTTCATGGAGATGCTGGCGGAAAACCGCTATGCCGAATTGCGGGCGCAGATGATCGCCATGAATCCGGTGGACGTCGCCCACGCCCTCGAAGACGTCGAACCGGATAAACGGCTGCTCATCTTCAGCATGCTCCCCAAAGACCAGGCCGCCGCCGTCTTCACCTACCTGGACAGCGACCTGCAACGGCAAATCGTGGACGGCATCTCCAAGCACCGGCTGTCCCTCATCCTCAATGAACTCCCGGTTGACGACGCCGTCGATTTTCTGGAAGAACTGCCGGCCAACATGGTCAATGCCATCCTCAGCCAGGCCGAACCGGCCAAACGCGGCGAAATCAACAATATCCTCAAATACCCCGACCACAGCGCCGGCAGCTTGATGACCGTCGAATACGTCATCCTGTCGGAAAAAATGACGGCCGGAGAGGCCCTGGCCAACGTCCGCCGCCAGGGCGGCGGCAAGGAGACGATCTATACCTGCTATGTCGTCGGCGAAGGCCGCAAACTGACGGGCGCCGTGTCGCTCCGCCGCCTCATCCTCAGCCCCGAAGACAGCCTGGTGCGCGACATCATGTCGACGCCGGTGATCTATGTCCACACCCTCGAAGACCAGGAGACAGTCGCGGAAAAATTCAAGGACTACGACCTGATGGTGATGCCGGTGGTGGACCGCGAGCAACGCCTGGTCGGGATCATCACGATTGACGACATCCTGGACGTCATCGAGGCGGAAAACACCGAGGACTTCGAAAAGATGGCGGCCTTGCATCCCTCCGAGGACGAATATCTCCGGACCGGCGTCTGGCGCCTGGCTCGCAACCGCATCGTGTGGCTGCTGGTGATGATGATCTCGGCCACGTTCACGGGCGCCATCATCTACCATTTCCAGGAGCTGCTGCAGACGGCGGTGATCCTGGCGGCCTTCATCCCGATGCTGATGGATACCGGCGGCAACTGCGGCGCGCAGGTGTCGACGCTCGTCATCCGCGGCATGGCCATCGGCGAAATCGAGCTTGACCACTGGCTGCTCGTGCTCTGGAAGGAAGTGCGCGTCGGCATCCTGGTGGGAATCGCCCTGGCCCTGGTCAACTTCCTCCGTCTCTGCTTTCTGGTAAAGAACTCCAACCTGCGCATCAACCTGGTGGTGACCGTGACCCTGTTCATCACGATTGTCTTCGCCAAGCTGATCGGCGCGGTATTGCCCCTGGCGGCCAAGCGTCTGCATTTCGACCCGGCCCTGATGGCCAGCCCCATGATCACGACGATCGTGGACGCCTTTTCGCTGATTGTCTATTTCACGATCGCGCGCTTTCTGATTGCACTATGAGCCAGGCCCTCCGGCGTGACCTTGCGCGCCGGCCAAAAAAGGAAACGACATGAACCAGCTGTTGATTAGAAACACGCGTGTCAATGGCGCCCTGGTCGACGTGCTGATCAAGGGCAATCGGTTTGCGGCGCTGGGGGCCGGCCTCGCCGCCCCCGCCGGCGCCGAAGCCCTGGATGCCGCCGGCATGGCGATGATCCCGGCTTTCTACAATGCCCATACCCATGCGGCCATGTCCCTGTTCCGGGGCTTTGCCGACGACCTGGACCTGTTCGTCTGGCTGAATGAATACATCTGGCCGGCGGAAGCCAAGCTGACGCCGGAAGACATCTATGACGGCAGCCGCCTGGCCATCCTGGAAATGATCAAGACCGGAACGGTGTTCTTCAATGACATGTACTGGCACCAGGCGGAAACCGTCCGCGCCGCCGAGGAAATGGGGGTGCGGGCCGCCATCGGCCTGCTGTATATCGAGTCCAGCCCCGGCGTCGTCCTGGAACGCAATGTGCGCGACAATGCGGCCATCGTGGCGGCCCGCGGCTCGTATTCGGACCGGATCATGGTCATACCGGCGCCGCACGCCATCTACACGGTGTCGGGCCTGACCCTGGAGCGGGTGCGGGAAGAAGCGCAGGCCTTCGGCGGCTACCTGCACATCCACGCCGCCGAGACCAGGCGCGAAGTCGATGACTGCCGGCAAGCGCATCAGGCGACGCCGATCGCCTACCTCGACCGCCTCGGCGTACTGGGGCCGCGTACCATCCTGGCGCATTGCTGCCATCTGACCAATGACGATATCGCGCTGCTCCGCGAACGCGATTGCGTCATCGCCCACAACCCCTGCTCAAACCTGAAACTCGTGTCCGGCCGTTTCCGCTTCCAGGCGGCGGCCACGGCCGGCATCCGAATCGCCCTGGGCACGGACGGGTGCAGCTCCAACAACAATCTCTCCATGCTCGAAGAAATGAAATTCGCGGCCCTGGCCGCCAAGGATGAAGCCGGCGACCCGACGGCGGGCAAGGCCGAGGACGTGTTTGCGGCGGCGACCGCCGCCAGCGCCCGCGCCTTTGGCCTGGAAGCCGGGGAAATCGCCCCCGGCCAGTTGGCGGACTGTCTGCTGCTGGACAGCGGCAATTCCCTGCTCGTCGCCGATCATCACCTGCTGGCCAATGTCGTGTACTCGGCCGACAGCTCCTGTATCGACACGGTGATCTGCAATGGCCGCGTGCTCATGCGTCATCACGCCGTTCCCGGCGAAGAGGAAATCATCGCCCGCGGCAAGGCCGCCGCCCGCCGGGTCCGCAAATACACCGGACGGTGAGGCGCCTGCCGCCGCCAGCGCGCGGGAGAAGTGACACGGGCTTCCAGCCCGTGCTCGCCAACCATCGCCGCGCTTCACACTTCCGCCAGATATTTGGCGGCCGCCTGGATGAAGAAAATGGTCCCAAGGTCGCGGATCTGGTAGGGCAGGCTGTCGGTGCCGTCCGGGGGCAGGACTTTTTCCAGGATGGCGCCTTGCAGATTGTGGTCGGCGGTCTTGGTGAACTGCATGCGCATGCAGAACTCGAGTCCTTTGTCGATGTACGGCGTGATGGAGTCGTCGCCGGTTTCGCGCCGGTACTCCAGAAAGGCGATGACGGCGCCGGCGACGCCGCTGGTGGCATGGCCGAAGGAATCGGTGTTGAAGTCCGTGTAGGTGCCGCGGAACAGCCCGCCGTCGCGCCGCATGGCCTGGCGATACCAGCTGACGCTGCGAATGAACAGGTCGCGGTGGCGCTGGTCGCCGGTTTCGCGGAAGACTTCCAGCATGGGCAGCCCCCACCAATAGGCGTGCCGGGGATGGATGCTGCCGGTGGCCGCGTTGCAGGGAATGTACGCGACCCAGTTGCCCGGCGGACCCTCGTTCGCCAGCAGCGTCTCCGCCGTGGCCAGCGCAATGTCCAGAAAATGCCGCCGGCCAGTCAGGCGCCAGCCCTTGATGAACATCGCATCGTCCAGCAGCGGCCGGCCCTGGGCGCCGCGGACGTTGAAGCGGAAGACGTTGGCGGCCGGGTCGAAAACGTCGTTGAAATGCTTCTTCTCCGGATCCCAGGCATTCGCCGCGACCCATTCCAGCGCCGCGATGACGGCCTGCCGGTATTTTGGCTCCGGCAGGCACAGCAGGCCATCCAGGGACTCCAGGATGGCGGAGGTGTTGACGGCGTCGGCGTGGTCCTCGAAGGCCAGGATCAGGCCGTCGTCGCGCTGGTTGGCAAGGATGAATCCGGCGCAGAAACGGGCTTCGCTCACCTGCCCCGCCAGGGCGAGGGCCTTGACCGCCTGACCGGTGTGCCAGATTGGACACAGGCAGCCCCATTCCCGGGTGGCGGCCCGGTATTCGCCCCGGACCGCGCCGCGCCAGAAGGTCGTCGGCATATTGGCCCCATGCGTGCCAATCGGGGTGTGGCTGCGGTTGATGGCGATGCTTTGGAGCCAGCCGATCGCGCTTTCCATCGCGACTTGCAGTTTGCGTCTATCCATGGTGCTGCACCTCCTTGCAGGGGTGGCCAGGATGGCCAGGTCAGAAGGAATACTCGAAGTATGGATAACGGCAGGGCGGCCCGTGTGAAACCAGGGCCTTGCCGGAATTGACCAGGAATATCATCGAATCCGTGGTGCGCGAGGCGGCGTGGCGGCAGGGCGAATCCGAGGTGGAGTGGTCGCGCAGAAGATGCTGCAGCCCGGCGAGGTCCCGGGGCGGCGCCTGTCGGCGCAGATACTGGGTCCGGGCCTGGCACAACGGCCGCTTGGCCGCCGGTCGCCGGTCCGCGTTTTCCAGGCCGGGCGAACGATACAGATTGGTGGAAAAGGCGAAGGCGGCGTTGCGGTCACGGACCGCGATGCGCGGGACGGCGGCGTCGATAAAGGCCGTTTCCGCCCCGGCGTCGCCGACGGCGATGCTGAACCCCTTGCCGCCGAGCGGGATTTGCCGCAACCCGGCGATGAAGTCGGCAGCCGTCCGGCAGGTGTTCATGAGACGGTAGGTCCACAGGCGGATGTCCAACCCGCCGGCCGGCTTCGGGAAGATGGAGCCGACCGAGCCATGCGTGTTGGCCAGACCGGCGGCGTTCATCATGTCCATGCCGCAGACCAGACCGGCAAAATAGACGCCGATGGTCGGGAGGCCGTGGTCGGGCCGCCGGGTGCAAATGACAAACGGGAACATCTCATGCGAGGGGCCGTCATTGTTCTTGGCGACCAAAGTCCCCTCTGGACTGCTTCTGACGATCATGGGAGTGCAGCGCTCGGCATCGTCGTCCCGGAAGGTCAGGGCCACCAGCTGATGCGGGTCGACCAGGGCTCCTTCCGCAATGCCGTGGATCTCCTCCAGAATCTCGGGGGCGCGGGCGGCCAGAATCGCGGCGGCGGCATGATGGAAGGCGGCCAGCTTTTCCGGCGGCGCGAAGGCGCGCATGGCCAGATTGTCCTGGATGAGGCGCCGGGCCGCTTCGCCCTGCTGGCGGCCCATTGCCGCCGGCGTCCCCCGGCATTCCACCGCCAGAAATTCGACGTCGTACATGGCGCACCTCCGCGCTGGTGAAGACTGCGATGACCGGCCCCGGTCGAAGGCGGCCGGACCACGGACCGGCTGGGCATGCGCTTAATATAGCCTCGGAGCGGAAAAACGGGACCATGCTCCGTTTTCGACTCCGGAACGCCCCGCCTCGGTTTTTTCAACCCGTAGCGTTACCATTTCTGGCAACCGTGGTTATATTAGTGAGCTGTTTCGGGAGGCAGCTACCTTCCGGCTGCAAAGCCTGAGTATCGGCAAGAAAGAAAGAAATCACCTCATATGAAAAAATTCAAGGTTGGAATCATTGGCTGCGGCCGCATCTCGCCTTTTCACGGCATGCCGGCGAAATCCCAGGAGAACGTCAACGTCGTGGCCTGCTGCGACCTGGACCTCGACCGGGCCAAAGCCCGCGCCCAACTGTTCGGATGCAAAAAAGTCTATGCCGACTTCGAGGCGATGATCACCAAGGAGAAGCTCGACGTCGTGCACATCTGCCTGCCGCATTATCTGCATTCCCCGGTCGCCATCCGCGCCATGGAGCTCGGCTGCCACGTGCTGACCGAGAAGCCGATGGCCATTTCGATGCAGCAGGCGAAGGACATGGTCGCCGCCTCGCAAAAGACCGGCCGCACTCTTGGCGTCATCTTCCAGAACCGCTACAACGCCGGCTCGAAGCTGGTGAAAAAGGCCCTGGACAGCGGCTCCCTCGGCAAGATCCTCGCCGCCCGCTGCAATGTCACCTGGTGCCGGACGCCGGAATACTACACCAGCAGCAACTGGAAAGGCACCTGGGACAAGGAAGGCGGCGGCGCCATCATCGACCAGGCCATCCATACCATCGACCTGATGTGCTGGTTCATCGGCTATGGCGACAACGGCGCCAATCTCGATTTCGTCGACGTCAGCATCGCCAACCGCAACCACAAGGGCCTGATCGAGGTCGAGGACTGCGCCGACGGCATGATCGCGTTCAAGAATGGCGTCAAGGCGTCCTTCTGGTGCATGAACTACTACAGCCATGACGCCGCCGTCGAGATTGAATTGACCTGCGAGCTGGGCGTCGCCAAAATCACGGCCGAGGAAGCCAAGGTCACCCTCCACGACGGCCGCGAATTCGTGGCCAAGCCCAACCCGGCCGAAGTCTTCGACTACGGCGGCGGGCCGTCCTACTGGGGCGCCAGCCACGCCAAGCAGATCGACGACTTCTACGACGCCCTGGCCGAGGGCGAGAAGCCGGTCCTCAGCGGCGAGCTTATCCTCAACACCACCCACAAGCTCATCATGGCGCTGTACGACTCCGGCAAGAAAAACAAAGTCATCAAACTATAAGATGGTTGCAGCCAGTCCCCGCCAACCGGCGCGACTGGCCATGACCATCGAATAACACGGGGCCGGCCGCTGACAACGCGCGGACCGGCCCCGTTCACCCCAACCGGGCAGACCCATGCGAGATGTCTTCATCGGCCTGGACTTCGGCACCGACAGCGTGCGCACCGCCCTGATCACCGCCGAAGGCGAGATGATCGCGACTGCCGTGCAAGAGTACCCCCGCTGGAAAAACGGTCTGCACTGCGATGCCGCCGCCGGCCAGTTCCGGCAACATCCCCTGGATTATTTAGAGGCCATGACCGCGACCGTCCGGACGGCGCTGGCCAACGCCGCCCTGGACCCGGCCCGGGTGGCCGGAATCGGCGTCGACACCACCGGCTCCACGCCATGCGCCGTCGACGCCGCCGGCGTGCCCCTGGCCCTGCGCCCGGATTTCCAAGCCAATCCGAACGCGATGTTCGTGCTGTGGAAAGACCACACGGCCAGCGCCGAAGCGGACCGCATCAACGAAGTCGCCCATAATTGGGCCGGGGTCGACTACACCAGCTACTCCGGCGGGACGTACTCGTGCGAATGGTTCTGGAGCAAGCTGCTGCACGTGCTGCGCGACGACCGCGCCGTGCGCGCGGCCGCCGCCGGATTCGTCGAACATTGCGATTGGATCACGGCCGCGCTGGCCGGCGCCCCCGTCCGGCCCGGCCGCTGCGCCGCCGGCCACAAGGCCATGTGGCACGCGTCCTGGGGCGGACTGCCCGGCGACGACTTCCTGCGCGCCGCCGACCCGCTTCTGGCCGGCTGGCGTGAACGCCTCTATCACGACACGTACACGGCCGACCTGCCGGTCGGCGCCTTGACGCCGGCCTGGGCGGAACGGCTCGGGCTGCCTCCCGGCGTCGCCGTGGCCGGCGGCGCCATCGATTGCCACGTCGGCGCGGTCGGCGCCGGCATCACTCCCGGCCAGATGGTCAAAGTCATGGGCACGTCCACCTGCGATGTGCTGGTGGCGCCGAAAGTCGACCATTGCGTGCGCGGCATCTGCGGCCAGGTCGACGGCTCGGTGCTGCCGGGGCTGACCGGCCTGGAAGCCGGGCAGTCGGCGTTCGGCGACGTCTACGCCTGGTTCCGGCGCTTCCTCGGCTATGGCGGCGACGTCGATTTCACGCGCCTGTCGGCCGACGCCGAGCAGGTCCAGCCCGGCGCCGTCCTGGCCTTGGACTGGCTCAACGGCCGCCGCAGTCCGGATGCCAATTCGCAAGTGACCGGCGCGCTTACCGGCCTGAACCTGGCGACGACTCCGCCGATGGTTTTCCGGGCTTTGATTGAGGCCACGGCTTGTGGTTCCCGGGCCATTCTGGAGCGTTTCCGCGAGGAGGGCATTGCCGTGAATGGCATTAGCGCCGTCGGCGGCATTGCCCGCAAGTCGCCGCTGGTCATGCAGATTTGCGCGGATGTCTTGCAGGTGCCGTTGCGGATCGTCAAGTCGGAACAGGCCTGCGCCTTAGGCGCCGCCATGTTCGCCGCCGCCGCCAGCGGATTTTATCCCGACGTGATGACCGCCATGACCAGGATGGAATCGGGATTCGATGCCGTCTACGAACCGCGCCCCGGCCTGGCCCCCGGCTATGACCAGCTGTACCGGCGCTATCGGGCGCTGGGCGCGGCGCTGGAAAATTGACTGGCGGCAAGCTGCCGCGCAGGGAGCCGGAGCTCCGCCGCCAGGATGATGCACGGCGGCGCGATTGGCCATGCTCCGCGCGTGAAGCCGGAGCTGCCGTGGCCGAAAATCAGCCCTGGCCGGCCGGCACGGCGCGCGACGGCATATTTTGTCGGTTTCCGGAAAAATCTCGGTCGCCGATTTGCACAGCGGCGGAAATCATCTATCTTATTGGCGGTACACGGGCCGAAGTGGCGGAATGGCAGACGCGCTAGACTCAAAATCTGGTGTCCGCAAGGGCGTGTGGGTTCGACTCCCACCTTCGGTACCATTGAATATCAAGGACTTACGACTAAAACCGTAGGTCCTTTTTTTATGCCGTTTTAGTGCCGTGTATCGTTCTGAAACGTTCTGTTTTGACCTGAAATTGAAAAATAAGTGTATCAACTTTTTTCCGTCTAATTCCCGTCTGGTGTCGGCGCTTTTTACCTTGGCGACCCGTCCGGCGATGACATCGGAGCGGCCGCAGACGAGTTTTTGATACAAGAATGATACAAGAATAGAGCGGTTTCCTGGCTAAAAATGGCTTTCTGGTCGCGTCGAGGACTCCGGCTTCCTGCCTGGAACGTGGACGACGCGGGCGGTTTCGATCATCACCGGGTGACACCGGCTTCGGCAATGAGCCCGCGACGACGACGGCCAGGCGCGCGGCGTCAGGCGTGTCTTGTGTCGACGGCGCCAGGGTGCGGCTGCTTTTCAATGGAAACGAACCTGCCGGCGCCTTGGAGTAATCCGCGTTGCGCGGCTTTGCCAAGTCCATACGGAGAAAAATTGAGCTTGGCAAGGACCTATATCTACGGTTTAGAGGAGCAAAAAAACGTTTCGGGGTTATGGTTATACTTCAGAAAAGCCACGGGCAGAAGCTGACTGATGCCCTTTCCATTCGACTATAGTTTACCCGGATGCCGCCAGGCGCCCGGCGACGAACTGCACATTGGAGCTTGCCATGACGGTTCAGGAAATTCTTGCGGTCTACCGCGCGCAGTCTTTTTCAGAGCACCATAAGGGAGAACGTTTTGAAAGGCTGATGCAGGCATTTCTCAAGACCTCGCCGTTGTACTGCAATCTGTTCAAGCGGATTTGGATGTGGGAGGACTTCCCGGCGCGCCAGGACTTCGGCGGCAAGGACATCGGCATTGACCTGGTGGCCGAAACCGGCGATGGCGAATTCTGGGCAGTTCAATGCAAGTGCTACGCGGCCGACGCCCGGGTGACCAAGCCGATGGTCGATTCCTTCCTGGCGACGTCCTGCAAGATGTTCCAGATGCCCGGCGCTGCCGAAAAAACCGGATTTGCCCATCGCCTGTGGATTGCCACGACCGACCACTGGAACGCGGAAGCGGAAAGCATCATCAAGGATACCCGGCCGCCGGTGACCCGCATCCTGCTGAGCGATCTGGAAAATGCCGGCGTGGACTGGGGGAAGATTTACCAGGGACAAAGCGGCGGTCCGGCGTTGGTGCGCCCCAAGACTGTCCGTGAGCATCAGCACGTGGCGATTGAACAGTTCCACCAGCATTTCCTACAGCAGGACCGCGGCCGGCTGATCATGGCCTGCGGGACTGGCAAGACCTTCACTTCCTTGAAAATCATGGAGCAGCAGACCGGTGGGAAAGGCCTGGCCCTCTTCCTGGTCCCGTCGATCGCCCTGCTGAATCAGGCCTTGATTGCGTGGATGACCGATGCCTCCATTCCCGTCCTGCCAATCTGCGTCTGTTCGGATGCCAAGGCCAGCCGGAAACGCGTGCAAATAGACGATTCCGCCGACATGGCGGTGGTCGATCTGGCCCTGCCGGCGACCACCGATGTCAATTCCGTCGTCCGGCAACTGCACCAGGCCCGCGAAACCGAGGTTCTCGCGGTGGTCTTTGCGACCTATCAGTCCATCGACGTGGTTTCCCAGGCCCAGGCCATCATGAATGACAGCGCCCCGGGCAGCTGCGTGTTCGACCTGATCGTCTGCGACGAAGCCCACCGCACCACGGGCGTGACTCTGAAAGACTCCGACGAGTCGTCATTTGTCAAAGTGCATGACAACGACTTCCTGCCCGCCCGCAAACGCCTGTACATGACCGCCACCCCCCGGCTTTACACCGATGACAGCAAAAGCAAGGCCAAGGAGGCCGAGGCGATTCTCTGTTCCATGGACGACCCGGCCATCTACGGGGAAGAGGTCTACCGGATTGGCTTTGGCGAGGCCGTGGCCAAAGAACTGCTGTCCGACTACAAGGTGCTGGTCCTGACCGTCAGCGACCGCGACATCCCGCCTTCCCTGCAGAAGTCCATGGCCAATGGCGAAATGGAAATCAACACCGACGACGCGGCCAAACTGGTCGGCTGCATCAGCGCCTTGTCGAAACGGATGCTGATTGACGAGGAGCTGCTCAAGGGACCGGACCCCGAGCCCATGCGCAGCGCCGTGGCCTTCTGCTCCAATATCAAGGTCTCCAAGCAAATCACGACTGCATTCAAGGAGTTCGGACAAAAATACTACGCTGCCCTGGATGAAGAAGCCCGGTCGGAGGTCGTGCGCATTGACACGGACCACGTCGATGGCACGATGGCGGCGACGGAGCGCAGCGCCAAGCTGCAATGGCTGGCCAGCGTCAAACCGAACAATCCGCATTGCCACATCCTGCACAACGTCCGCTGCCTGTCGGAAGGCGTTGACGTGCCGTCGCTGGATGCGGTGCTGTTCCTTTCCCCGCGCAATTCCCAAGTTGACGTGGTGCAGTCGGTGGGGCGGGTCATGCGCCGCGCCCCGGGCAAGAAGTATGGCTATATCATCATTCCGGTGGTCATCCCGTCCGATGTGTCGCCGGATGAAGCGCTCGACGACAACGAGCGGTTCAAGGTCGTCTGGTCGGTGCTGAACGCCCTGCGGGCGCATGACGACCGCTTCAATGCCATGGTCAACAAGATTGAATTGAACAAGAAAACCCGCCCTGACAAAGTTATTATCACGCCCCCGTGGCCGCCGGTCAACAACGAAGATGAAGACAAACCGGTGGCGCCTCGCCAGCTGGATTTCCAATTCGTCCAAGGCCTGCAGAACGCGATCTATGCCCGGATGGTGGAGAAGGTCGGCAGCCGCCGCTACTGGGAGCAATGGGCCAGCGACGTGGCCGACATCGCCAAACGTCATATTGAACGCATCACCAAACTGGTCGCCCAGTCGGCCGAGCACCAGCAGGCCTTTGCCGACTTCCTGGCCGGACTGCGCAAGAACATCAACCCCAGCGTCACCCAGGCCGAGGCGATTGAGATGCTCTCCCAGCACATGATCACCAGACCGGTATTTGAAGCGTTGTTCGAGGACTATTCCTTTGTCCGCAGCAACCCCATCTCCATTGCCATGCAGAAAATGCTTGACCTGCTGGAGGACGCGACCCTGGAGAAGGACCAGGAAGTGCTGCAGAAGTTCTACCAGTCCGTCCAGGAGCGGGCTTCAGGCATCGACAACGCCGAAGGACGCCAGCGAGTCATCGTCGAACTGTATGACAAGTTTTTCCGGACGGCCTTCCCGCTGACGGTGGAAAAGCTGGGCATCGTCTACACCCCCGTCGAGGTCGTCGATTTCATTGTCCGCTCGGTGGCCGAAGTCCTCCGGCGGGAGTTCGACCGCGAACTGTCCGATGAGAACATCCATATCCTGGACCCCTTCACCGGCACCGGCACGTTCATCACCCGGCTGCTGCAATGCGGCCTGATCACCCGGGAAGCGCTCGAACGCAAGTACAGCCGCGAAATCC
>JAKLHU010000130.1 GCA_022709995.1 Verrucomicrobiota bacterium
GCTGATCGCTCGTCCGTCGCGCTTCCACGAATACCGTCTCTGGCGCCGAGACCGTCACCTCGCGCTGGCCGAGGGCAGTTAGAATCCGCTCCGCCTCCTGTTCCATCTCCGGAGTCAAGGCAACAGCGGCCTGATAGCTGCCGCTGACGTTGGCCGGCCCCAAGTCGCCGCTGATGTCAAACACCGGCATGGAGTCGGGAATGCGTGCGTGCTGGCGGCGGCTGCTTATTCTGAGCACGAGGCGACCAGGGCGCCGGCATGCCGCCGGCGCGGCAAAGACCAGGTCAAAGGTCAGGTGACGCCGCAACAACAGCTCCTGGACGGCCAGAAAAGTCCCGTAGCTCCGGCTGAATTCCCAAGCCGGGCTTTCCTGGTCCAGAAAAAGAGCCACCTCGCCGTCGCCCCGGGACCCGGCGAACACATCCAGGTGCTGACGAATGAAGTCCAGGCCGCGCTTCAATTCGCGACTGAGTGGGCCTCGAGCCAGCAAATCATGGATATGACTGGGCCGGAGCAGCCAGTTGCTGCCGGGAACAGCCCCGAAGGCGGCGCTCTCGGCCGTGTTCAAGGCGATTTCCGCCGCGGTCCGCGGCAGCCCGAGCCCTTCCACACTATGCATCCAAGTGGTTGAAAACGTCCGGTAGCCAACAGCCTCCGCCGTCTTGAAGAAATTGACCTGGTGGATGAGACGCCCGTCGCGGCAGCCGGGGAAATTGCCGCTTTCCGACCAGAGCAGGCTGGCCCGGGGACCGAGCTGCCGGAAATCGGCCCCGCGCAAGGCCGCCTGGTTCATGATGCCGCGGATGGGGCTGGGATTCCAGATCAGCTCCACATCCGGCTTGATGGCGCGGGCAATGCCACTGAGATTTTCCATCAGGCGGGCAACCCGTTCGCAACGGAAACGAATCCATTGCCGCACGACGGGATCGTGAAACGGCTCACTCGCCAAGGCGCTTTCCGGGGGAATCTCGGCGTTGGCAGACGCGCGAAATTCCTGCCGGCAACGCGGACAATAGCAGGGCCGGCTGTAGAAATTGTCAAAATGAAGCCCGTCCAACCCGATGTCCTGCAAGCCGCGACGGATGCATTCCTGCAGGTACTGATGATGTTCGCCGGCATGGATGCAGGGCAGAAAGCGCAGCGGGGAACCGCACCAGAACTGCGGCGCGCCGGCCTCGTCGCGCTGGATCCAATCCGCCGCCTGAGGGCATTCCCGGAAAAAGGTTTCGTGCAGAATGGTGCCGTACTGCAGATATCCGAACACCTTGATGCCGTGGCGGTGACAGATGCTAGTCAAGGCGGCCGTCCGGGCCATTTCCTCCTGCTCGCAGTCCAGGCCAAAGCCTTTCACGAAATGCGTGACGGCCCGGTTGATGCCGAGCTCGGCGGCGGCCGTCACCACGTCTTCGGAATGCAGCTGCTCATACCAGCCGTCAAGACTTTCCGGGGCCAGGCCGGCGACGCCGGCAGCCTGGCCTTTCACATAACGGTAGAACTGCAGCGGCTCCCAGCCCCACCAGGCCCAGAACATCGGTTCGTTCATAAGGCGCATTCCCACAGGTACCCGGCGCGTTCCTCGGTGTCGGTCTCCCCCGCATAGATGACCCCGGCGCCGATGCAGATGTCATGGCCGATGTAGAGATGGTCCTCGCCATCCTGAATCAGACCGAAATCTTCAAAGCTGCGCCGCTGACGGTCGTACGCGAACAGGTGGCAGCGGCCATAGAACCCCGCTATGCCGTAAAGCCGGTTGTCCGGCCCGATTTCCAACGCCGGCAGGCGGCGCTCGGGAGTCGGCCGCCCCAGGTATTCGACCTTGGCGCTGGATGGTTCGAGGCGAAGCAGGTCGCCGGTCGTACAGCCGACATAGAGAAAACCATCGCCGCCGTTGAGCATCATGTCGATCGGTCCGGCCCCCGGATACATCAAGTCGGCGCCCTGACCGGCAATCAAGGAATGATTGTAATAAATGACCTGGTTGGCGTCCGGGTCGTACTTGAACAGATTGTGGGTGCGCGTATTCCAGGTCGACCAGACGCAGCCCGCATCGTCAAGGGCCATGATGTGCGGAGCGCTGCCCATGTACTGCCGGAACCGCACCGCCCGCTGTTTCAGGTCAAAAACAAAGAATTCAAAGACCGGATAGCTGACGCCGTAGATCAAGCCGCGCGCTTCGTCGAGAGTAATCGTCTGAATGTAGTCCTGCGGCACCGGGATGCCGAGAAAATCATAGGTCCGCCGTTCGAAGTCATAATGGAAGATGCGCCCCCCGGCGCCTTCCTGGCGCTGGTCTTCGCGGTGCAGGCAGGCCGTGGCGCCGTAGACGTTGCCGTTGCGGTCATAGGCCAGGGAACGATGGATTTTGATTTCAAACCGCTCCGCCAGGGGCTGGAAGCCAAGGCTGTGGAAAGCCCCGCTGGCCGGGTCGAATTCATACATCAGGTCGTTGTTGAACGCAGTCAGGCCGCACGTCACGCGCCGTCGCTTCGGATGCCAGAGCAAACTGGTAAAGGAAACCAGGTTCTCCCGCCAGTCGGCATTGCCGGTGAAGTCACGGTAGCCCATGGTCCGCAAAGGACGATCAACCGGATGCCCCAAACGCCGCAAAAAATGCTTTTTGACACGCATGGCAGGCCTGACAAATTAATGGTTGAACGTGACGTGACGACGACGACGCCATCGGTCACGGCGACGAGTCATCGCTGTCCTTAACCATATGTCCTGACTGCCAAAAAGCAAATCATGCTTCCGGCAAAATGCTGCCCCGCCAAGTCATCCCTCGCTCTGGTGGAGCAGCCGGGCAATCTTCCACCGCCGCGGAACCGCAAAGGGCCGACTGGAGAGCGTCCGAAAAGCCTTTGTTGAAAAATTCATCCGCCGATGGCGCCGATTTTCAAGGCGCGGTGCCGCTGGTTGGCGAGCACGGGCGGGAAGTCCGGGTCACCTCTCCCGTGCCGCTTCGGCGGCAACGCACCCCCGTGCACAAGCCATGGTTCGCCGCCGGGCCAAATTCAGTTTCCCTCTGACAGCAGCGCCAGAAGGTCATCCGACAGCCGATTCACGGAAACGACGGTGGCCTTTTCCCCGGAAGGAAGTTCGAGCTCGTCCTGCGGCGCGCAGCCCAAAAGCATTTTTCCCAGCGGGGCGTCATAGGATATCATGCCTTGTTCGGGATTGCTGTCAAAAAGTCCCAGCAGGTGGTACTGGCGCTCGCCGCCATCGTGATGGCGCAGGACAATCGTCGAACCGGGAACGGCGGCATCCTTCACCACCACATCCCGGAAATCCGTCACCACCGTGCCATGCAGGCTTTCCTCCAACTCGGCCCGCCGGTTGGCCAAAAACACCTGCTGCTCCTTCGCATACTTGTATTCCGAATTCTCCCGCAGATCCCCCAGCGCACGCGCTTCCTCAATCGCCTTGATATTGGCGGGAATCAACGTGTTGATCAACTCCTCCAGTTCCTGCCGCCGTTGATTGAAGCTGCGGACCGAGGTCATCTTCCCAACGGCCCGGCGCTGCACCGAATGATGGCGCTCTTCGACGTCATGGATGAACTGCGGATAATGACGCACAATTTTCACCAGCAGGCTCTGCCGATCGCTGGCATCCAGCAACGTCATCCGCTTCGCACAGCGAACCAAAGCCAGCACGGCATCATGCTTGCCACCCTGCATAACCTGACGCTGGAACTTCTCGTCATCAAGCAGAAGATGCTTCAAATCACGCTGCGCCTTGAGATAGCTGCCGTTGACATCATGATTGAGCGTCTTGAAAAGAAGATGGGCGTCACCGAGATAAGCGTCCTTCAACTGCTGCTGATCACTTTTCCACACCCAGTACAACACGTCCGCCGAAGGCTTGCCGGCCTTCAAACGCTCTATGACCTTCGCCACCAGAACATGATGCTCCGATGCCTCCGACAAAATCTTCTCCACCTGAGACCACAGGCGTACCGGCAGCAGCAGCGTCTGGGCGGCCAGATAGTCGTTGCCCATGGCCACCGACGTCGCCCGCAGCCAAAACGGCAGCAGCTTGCCCGGCAGCTTGTCGGTGACGGCCGCATAGGTCGCCGCATGCTGCCAGACCACCGCCTTCTCCGCCATCCCGACCAGAACCTCGTTCAGCCAGGGCAGCAACGGGCCGGCCATCTTATGCAACAAGGCCAGGCAGAGGGCGAACTTGTCCGCCTGCTCGGGGCGGCCCGCGGAATTCTGCAGGATGCCGGCGACGTTGCCCAGGTTGGGCTGGCTTTCAATCTCAAGGGTGCTCAGGCTCTTCAGACGCTCCGATAATTCCAGCAAGCTGCGGCTGGCATCCCATTGCTCAGAATAAGCATTCAAGGCAGGTGCAGTGGTCATGGTGGGGGTTGCCGGGGTTGTGGTGGATGATGTGACGGTGGAAAAGGGCAAATCGCCTCTGACAAACGACACGTATTGCTCTTCCGTCAAGACCTTGGGAACCAGCAGACGCTGACCCAAATCATCGGCGAACGGCGCCTGCGCAATCAGACTGCCCAGGATGTCATCCGCAAAAGTTGACGGCTTCAGGATGCCGGCGGATTTGCCACACAGAAGGCTGTGCAGAAGCGAAAGGTCCTTCACGACGATGAAATTGTCCATGAACTGCCGGAGTGGAACCGTGTGCCGGCGTTCAAACTGAATGATGACGTCGTTGGCGATGTCGTCCAACGTGACGATCGTACCCAGCCCGAACTGCCGGTCATAACAAAAGGCGCCGGGCTTCACCTGCTGCAGAATCTGGTAGCGCAGGTGAACAACGGCCAGGGCCAGGCGGCTGTCACGGACACCGATGGCGTCAAGCAGACCGGCCGGATCGCGGTAGTGCCGAAACACATGCTTCATGTACGCCCCCAGCCGGTCGCGGATCAGAATGCTGTCAAAACCCGACAGCGGAATGGACTCCAGCAGCTGACAGTCGCCCGCCCGGAGCTGACCGGGATCAATCTTGTCAACCACCAAGTCCAGGCTGCTCTGCCAAAATGTCCGCACCGCCGGATCCCACTGCGAGCTGTCGCGCGGATCGGCAAAACGCAGTATTGACGCAATCTGCCCGGAAGCCTCATCCCGGCCTTCGGCGGCAGCCAGAAAAACATCCTCCAAAGACTCATCACAAGACGCATAACGCTTTTGTTCTGACATGATTCAACCTTTTATCTGCTGACACCTGGGGGCGGAAAAAGACAACCCGGCGCTGCGCTCCCCTAATCCTTCCCGCCCAGGTCATAGTTCGCTTCGACATGCTCGACAATCTTCTGCGCCTCATACTCCGTCCACAACGGGTTCGTGGTCAGGACGCCAGGCTCTTCGGCCTGGCTGGCAAAGCTCGCCAGGCCGAGGTAAAAACCGTCCATGGCGGCGGCCACCGGCGCGGCGCGGTGATAGATGGTCAGCTCATGCCAGGCGGCGATGCCCTGCCGGTCCAGATACAGCTTCAACCCGCATTTGCCGGTCGCCGCATCGGGGACGACCTCCGCCTTGATGATCCGGGCCGAATCAAAAAACGGATGTTTCCCAATCACCTGGCTGGCTTCGCCATCGGCACTTTCAACGGTGATGTACGGCATCCGGTCCATGATCTCAACCGCCGCCGGAATCGGGTGAAAACTGAGATAAAACACCGGCCCCTTGGCACTGCGGCAGGCCGGCAAAAACAACAGCAGAAAACACCCGGCGAGAATTCCCAGCCGGCGGCGAAAGATGTCGACGGCGGCTGTCCTCACGGCAGATACTCCTCCAATTTGCGATAAAATGTCCCCAGGCTGACGCCTAATATCCTGGCCGCGGCCTTCTTGTCGCCCTGGCAGTCGTCCATGACCTGACGGAGGTAATGCCGCTCGCAGTGGCGCAGATAGGCCTTCAACGTCATCGCCTGGCCAGACATCGACGGCATGGCCGCGGGGGGGACGCCGCCGTCGGCAGTGTCCGACGGCGTCACCGCCGCCGAACGGATGCCGTCCGGCAAATCGTCCAGTTGCACGACATGGCCGGCGGCGCCGCCCAGGGCCACCGCCCGTTTGATCGTGTTTTCCAGTTCACGGACGTTGCCCGGCCAGGAATAACTCTCCAGGGCCCGCAAGGCCGCCGCCGCCATCGTGAACCGACCACCGTCCTGGCCGGAAATCTGGCCGAGGAACCAATTCGCCAGCAAGCCAATATCGGAACGCCGTTCGCGCAGCGTCGGGACGACGATCGGCATGACGCTTAGACGATAGTACAAATCCTGCCGGAAAACGCCGTCTTGAATTCGTTTTTCCAAATCCTCGTTGGTGGCCGCAATGACCCGGACATCCACCGGCAGCATGGCGTTGCCGCCGACCGGCCGGATCTTGTGCTCCTGCAAAACCCGCAGCAAGGTCAGCTGCATGTTGATGGAGATGGAGCCGATCTCATCCAGAAAAAGAGTCCCGCCCTGGGCTGTTTGAAAAAGCCCCTCCTTGTTGCGGACGGCTCCGGTAAAAGAGCCTTTCAAATGACCAAACAACTCGGATTCGAGCAGCTGCTCCGG
>JAKLHU010000131.1 GCA_022709995.1 Verrucomicrobiota bacterium
GTCGCTGCCGCGCGAGAGCGACGTCTCACTCGAGCTGTTCGATGTCCAGGGCCGCGTGGTGCGCACCCTCGCCCGCGGCCGGATGCCGGCCGGCGATCACCCGTTCAAGTGGGACGGCCGGGACGAGAACGGCGCCGCGGTCGGCGCCCAGGACACCCTGAAGACTGAAATCCGAGCCCGGCGCCGCGCCCGCCGGGAGACCATCATCGACTTGAAGAAGCGCGGCGTCGTCGGCGAACACTCGAACGGCCTCCTCGTCTACCGCGTCCGCGGCAATGAACAGGCCGACATCGTCAAAGAAGAAAACGCCGACCGCGAAAAATGGTACCAGATCATCGCCGCGGAAAACGGCATGCTGCCCCAGGACGTGGCCGCGGAACGGGCCAAGGCCAGCCTGATTTTCTCCCCGGCCGGAAGCTTTGTGATGAAAGACGGCGCCTGGCATCAAGTCACCCCCGAAGAAGAGGAAATCGGCCGGGCCGAACGCCAGAAAATGCGCGAAGAATTCAACCGGCAGAAAGCCGGCGCCCCCACGCCCTGACCCTTTCGGCCCCGCCCCGGCCGGCCGTTTCCCGGCCCTCACTCGCAACCGAGGTACTACCATGCACTTGTCCGTTATGCTTTTCCCCTTTCACGGCGCCATCTCCAAAGGCCGCTGCCAGCCGGAGGAACTCGTCAAAACCCTGCATGCCGCCGGCGCCACCGGCCTCGAGCCCATGTATGGATGGAATGAAAAGGACCCGGAAAACTGGCGCCGCCTCTGCCTGGCCGCCACGGAACTGGGTCTGTCCTTCACCTGCTACGACATCAAAGCCAACCTGGTCGGCGACGGCGCCGCCAGCCGCCAGCAGGCCATCGACACCTGCAAGCAACAGATCGACTACGCCGCCCAGGTCCTGCATTGCCCGACTGTGCTGGTCTACGGCTCCAATGTCGCGCCCGGCATGTCCATCGACGACGGCCGTCACCTCTTTGCCGAGCAGCTGGCGCTGGTGGCGGAATACGCCAAACCGGCCGGCATCACCGTCACCATCGAGGACTTCGACCCCTTCCCGCATTTTGTCGCCTCGGCGCAAAGCTGCCGGCACGTGCTCGACCTGGCCGGACCGGACGTCTGCCTGACCTTTGACACCGGCAACTTCCTCAACGGCGGCGACCAGCCCGCCGAAATCTTCCCGCTCGTCCAGGATCGCATCCGCCATGTCCATGTCAAGGACAAAACACGGCGCGTGCCTGACAGCCTGCCCAGCAACACCGGCGTCAACGGCGTGCAGTACAAAGGTTGCCTGATCGGCGATGGCGCCGCCCAGATCGGACTCTGCGTCGAGCTGCTCCAAAGCAGCGGCTACCAGAAATGGCTGTCCATCGAAATCGGCTCCGACAACGTCAACGACGCCGTTTACGGCCTGCGTTTCCTCGCCGACAGAATCGCCAAATGAACCACCGATGAACACGGATGAACACGGATTTATGTAAGGAAGCGATGCATTAGGCCAAGCGCGGAACGGGGCTTCACGCCGAGGTCACGCTGACTGTCATCAGCGCAAGATTGAACTGGTATCTTCTGGCGCCTTCCGCAGCATCGGTGTCTGCCGGCGTCCATCGGCTTCCATCGGTGGTCTGGGCGCCTTCCGCCGGCAAACGTTCACGGCCGGTTCCGCTCGCAGGCGGAACCGGCCGTGATGTTTTAGAAGGTCGCTGACGTTATCCCGCTCAGCGCCCGAGGTATGCCAGCGCGTGTTCGGCGACGGCCTTGGCCGTAAAGCCGTACTTCTCGGCAAGCAGTTCGCAGGGCGCGGAATCGCCGAAATGGTCGATGCCCAGGGCCAGACCGTCCTGGCCGACATAACGGCCCCAGCCGAAAGTCGAGCCGGCTTCCACGGAAATCCGCTTCCGGCAGGACGGGGGCAGCACGGAGTCGCGGTACGCCGCGCTCTGCTTCTCAAACAATTCCCAGCTCGGCATGGACACGACCCGGACCTTGCGGCCGGCGGCCCGCAGGATGTCCGCGGCGCCCATGGCCGCCTGCAACTCGGAGCCGGTCCCGATCAGGATCAGTTCGAAGCCCTTTTCGCAGCTGACCACATAAGCGCCCTTGGCCACGTCCATCCGCTCCGCCACGACATCCGCGGACAGGTTCGGCAGGTTCTGCCGGGTCAGGCACAGCACGACGGGGCCGTCGGCCAGCAAGGCCGCCGCCCAGGCGTGCGCCGTCTCATGCGACTCCGCCGGCCGGATGGTGGTCAACCCCGGAATCGCCCGGAACATCGCCAGCTGTTCGATCGGCTGATGCGTGGGGCCGTCCTCGCCGACAAAGATCGAGTCGTGGGTGAACACGTAAATCTCGTGCAGACGCTGCAGGGCCGCGAGGCGGATCGCCGGCTTCATGTAGTCGGCAAACACCATGAAGGTGGAGCAGAATGGAATGGCCGTGCCGGACAAGGCCAAGCCGTTGCTGATCATGCCCATGCCCAATTCGCGGACGCCGTAGTGGATGTTCCGCCCGGCGCGGTCGGCGGCGCCAAAGTCCCCGGCCCCCTTCAAGTACGTCTTCGTGCTCGGATTCAAGTCGGCCGAACCGCCGACCAGGGCCGGCACCAGGGCCGCCGCCTTCTGCATGATCTCGCCGCCGGAATTCCTGGTCGCGGTCGGCTTCGCCGGCACCGCCTTCAGAAGCTCAGACAGAATATTGGCCGGCACCGTGCGGTTGCGCAGCGCCGACAGCAACGCGCGGCGCTCCGGCGCCAGCCCGGCGGAAAAGCTGGCGAACTGCTCGTTCCAGACCGCGGCCGCCTGCTTCTTCGCCGCCACGGTCTCGTCGCAGAGAGCGCGCACTTCGGGGGGCACGACAAACGACTGCGCCGGGTCAAAGCCGAGATTGACCTTGGTCGCGGCCAGCTCTTCCGCGCCCAGGGGGGCGCCATGGCTCTCGTGACTGCCAGCCAGTTTCGGGCTGCCTTTGCCGATGACCGTCCGCCCGATGATCAGGGTCGGTTTGTTCTTCAGGGTCCGGGCCAGGCCGAGTGCGCCGCGGATCTGCTTGACATCCTGACCGTCGATGCGCAGGACATTCCAGCCATAGGCCGCAAATCTGGCGCCGACGTCTTCACTCAAGGCAATCGCCGTCGAGCCCTCGATGGTGATGCCGTTATCGTCATAGAACACAATCAGATTGTCCAAATGCAAGTGCCCGGCGACGGCGCACGCCTCGTGGGATGTGCCTTCCATCATGCAACCGTCACCGCTGATGGCATAGACTTTCTGGTCGAACAGCCGCTCGTCGCCGCCGAGGCGGGCCTGCAGCTGCTTCTGGCCAATCGCCATGCCGACGGCCGACGCCAGCCCCGAGGCCAACGGCCCGGTCGTCACTTCCACCCCCCGGGTGTGGCCATATTCCGGATGGCCCGGGCACTTGCTGCCCAGCTGCCGGAACTGCTTCAGATCCTCCAACGTGAGGCCGTAGCCAAATAGATGCAGGAGTGAATACAGCAGCATCGAGCCGTGCCCGGCCGACAGCACGAACCGGTCGCGGCCCAGCCAATCGGGATCGCTCGGGTCAAAACGCAAAACGTCGTTCCACAACGTAAACGCAAAATCAGCACAGCCCATGGGCATCCCGGGATGGCCGGAATTGGCCTTCTGGACACCGTCGGCAGCCAAAACGCGGACCGTGTCAACGGCTTTCTTGAAGGTCTGGCAACAGCATGTCATCGCAGTTCTTGCTCCTGTTCTTGTTTGTGAGGTTGTGTTTCCCAGTCAAGGAATGATCATGTTATCCAAAAAAACAGCCGCGACGCCGGCCGGTGGCGGTAAAGAAAACCTCACCGCGACGCCGGCTGGCCAGCCCGCAGCCAGGCAATGATGAACTGGTCAAGGTCGCCGTCGAGAACGGCGCTGACATTGCTCGTCTCCGCATCCGTGCGCAGGTCCTTCACCAACTGGTACGGCTGCAGCACGTACGACCGAATCTGGTTGCCCCAGGCGTTGTCGCCCTTGGCCGCCGACTCGGCCGCGTGCTCGGCCCGGCGCTTCTGGTCCTCCAAATCATACAGCCGCGCCTTCAAAATCCGCATCGCGTTCGACTTGTTCTTATGCTGCGAACGCTCGCTCTGGCAGGTGACGACAATGCCGGTTTCCAAGTGGGTCAGACGGACCGCGCTGTCGGTCCGGTTGACGTGCTGGCCGCCGGCGCCGCTGGCCCGGAACGTGTCAATGCGCAAATCGCTGTCCGACACCTCGATGTTGATGTCGTCGTTGATTTCCGGCAGCACGTCGACCGACGCGAACGACGTGTGACGGCGCTTGTTGGCGTCAAACGGCGAAATCCGCACCAGGCGATGCACGCCCTTTTCAGCCTTCAAATAGCCGTAGGCAAATTCGCTCTGAACCGTCAAAGTGGCGTATTTGGTGCCGGCTTCCTCCCCCGGCTGAATGTCGACAATCTCGTATTTGTAACCGCGTTTTTCCAGCCAGTGCGTGTACATGCGCAAAAGCATGCCGCACCAGTCGCATGACTCCGTGCCGCCAGCGCCGGCGTGCACCGTCAAAATCGCATTGTTGCGGTCCATCTTGCCGGACAAAAAGCTCACCAGCTCCAAATTGTCAATGGCTTTGAGCAAATCCGGCCAGGTCTGTTCCGACTCGACATACAAAGCCGACTTGTCACCTTCCAGCTCGGCGAACTCGCCGAGAACCGTGAAATCGTCCACCTGCCTCTCCAAGCGGGCAAACGGCTCCAAAACATTCTTGATGGCGCTGACCTCCGCCACCGTCTCCTGGGCGGATTCACGGCGATCCCAAAAATCGGGACGGGTCATCTTGGCTTCCAGCAATTCCAGTTTTTCCTGCTTGCCGGCGACGTCAAAGAAACCCCCTCAAGTGCTCGAGGCGATGACGCGCCTCGGACACTTTGCGCTGCATTTCTTCACGGGTCATGGCTGGTCTCCTTCTGCTCTGGCCAGTCGTTGGTAATGATAATGAAAATCAGATAAAAATCTTAATATACACCCAAATCGTGCCATCGCCCCCGCCAAGTCGGTTTTTTGCCGACGCCGCGCCGGCCACGGCGGCTTTTGGTGTTATCTTATGGGCTCGGGGCGCGCCGCCCCCCGGCGACGCGGCCGTGTTCGCAACCGCCCGGCATCCCAGCCAAAAAGGAAAGACCATGCGCCTCGATCTGCACGTCCACTGCAATGTCGCCGACCCCGCCGCCGCCGCCGACCTGGTCCGCACCTGCGAAAAACTCTCCACCCGGGCCGCCCTTTCCGGCGGCAGCCGCTACGGCAGCCATGACTACGCGCCCAACGACTATGTCCTTGGCCTGTCCAGGCAATACCCCGACTGGATCCTCCCGCTGGCCCGGTTCGACCTCTGGGAAGAGGCGCCCGATCCGGCGGAAGTGCACCGGCTGGCGGAACAGGGCTTCCGCGGCTTGAAGTGCATCTATCCCTTTTACGCCTACGACCACGACTCCTATCTGCCGGTCTATGCCGCCGCCAGCCAGTGCCGGCTGCCAATCCTGTTCCACACCGGCGCCTTCCGCCCCTCGGAAGCCGACGCCCGCTGGCAACGCCCCGTGCTGACCAACATGTCGCCGCTGACCCTGGACCGCATCGCCAGGTCCTTCCCCGACCTGAAAATCGTCATGGCGCATCTAGGCACCACCTTCTGGCGCCAGGAAGCCGCCGAACTGATCAAGCTCCACCCCAACCTGTATGCCGACCTCGCCGGCAACGGCAGCTGGATGGCCCTGGCGCCGGAGACGCTCGTCAAACTGCTCTCGCCAACCGTCCCCCTGGTGGATCCCACCTATCGCGGGTTCCGGAAGCTGATCCTCGGCTCCGACGCCTATGTCAACATCCCCCGGATCATGACCGACGCCCAGGCCTGGTACGACGCCTTCTGCCGCAAGATCGGGCTGCCGGATGACGTCGCCCAAGGCATCATGGGCGACACCGCCGCGGCGTGGTTCAAAGCCTGAACGGGCAAACGCCGCGGCGGCGGCCGTCACTCCGCCGCGCGACGATTGTCGGCGGCGACGCCGTGCTGGTGTTCGGCGCCAGCCAGCGCCGCCGGCCGGCTCTCCGGAGCAGCCCTACCGTCTTTGCCGCTCATCATCAGGTAGACGCCGGCCACGACCAGGAGCAGGGCCAGGGCAAACCATGGGGTGACCATTTCCTGCAAAAAGCAGACCGAGAGCACCAGCGTCAGACTGCTGCTGACATAGCCGAGGGCGCCGAGCCGGCCGGCCGGAATGACGCGCAACGCCGCCAGCCACATCGCATTGGCCACGCCACCGGTCACAACGCCCAGATAAATCGTCCCCAGCCAAACCCGCGCAGGCATGGCCAGAGTCATCTGACTGCCGCTGGCGACCATGAACGGCAAAAGGGTCAGCCCCCCGCCGGTCAGCAAAACGGCGGTCGCCAGCGCGCTGCCGTGACGACGGGCGGCGGCCTCTCCCCAGACCGTGTAGACACTCCAGCAGGCGCCGGCGGCCAAGGCCAGCAGATCGCCTATCCAG